>JACCZV010000061.1 GCA_013695775.1 Chitinophagales bacterium
AACCCAGCAATACATCGACAGCCATATCTGGACTTTTATTAAGTGGTAATTAGCACTACGTGGTAATCAATATCTGCGATCTTTCTAAATCCTCAATATTGTAATATTTATTAAGATTAATAGCACATTACCTTGGTGAATAATTCAATATAAGAATGGCGTCGGCGGTTCTGTTAGCAACATTAAAAAATGATTCAAGCCGCGTCATAGATAATAGTTTCTTTAATTGCTCGGACACATTGCAAAGCACTACTTCTCCAGAATGCTCAGAGATTTTATTTTTTGCTGAAACAAGAAAATTCAAACAGGTACTGTTTACAAACTCTATACCCTTCAAATCAAAAATGAACTTTTTTTGCTGGTCTAAAAGTTCGGTAATGATCCGGTTTCGAACACCTGCAGTCTGCTGCTCATTCAATAGTTTTCCTTCAAGCATAATAATAACCGCCTTGTCTATCTTCTGCACGCTATATTGCATTACGTAATATGTTTTTAAAATCAGTATGACTGGCTTTCCTTCCGATTTTACCTTGCAGGAAAGCTAAGGCTGTTTTATCCTTTTCTGCTTTTACCTCTCACCCCTGGCAATGGCCATACAATATTAACGAATAATGAGGAATGTCAAAATGAAAAATTTCACCCATGCGGGTAGTGATTTGATGAACACGGGGGTCACAAAACTCAATTACCTTGCTGCAATCAAGGCATATAAGATGGTCATGCTGCCAAAAACCATAAGATTTTTCGAAACGCGCATGATTTTTACCCAACTGGTGCTTCGATATCAGCCTGCATTCCTTTAGCAATTCAAGGGTATTGTAAACCGTGGCACGACTAATATTAAAATTCTTCTGCTTCATTTCGGCATACAGGGATTCGGAGTCGAAATGGTCATTTCTCAGATATATTTCATCAAGAATAACAAACTTTTCTGTTGTTTTGCGTTGGTGATGTTGTTCCAGATAGTCCGAAAATAATTGACGCGCCTGACGCAGTAATTCCTCCTGTTTCATAACCTAGAAATAAGAATTGCAAATGTATATGAAACCGCCTCAATAGCAACAACGGATGGCTGGCGCTTCTCTGCTACATTTTCTTTTTTTATATCCTTTGTATAGAGAATAGTATATCTGGAATAGTTTTCGCAGAAGGCTTTTTTCACCAAACCCATATTTCGATGAATAAACTCATTTTAGCCGTGGCCATTGTGTTAACAATGCATTCGGCATTCGCTCAGGTGGATAATAAGAACACCAATACTAATCAGAACCAAAACCAGAACCCTGCAAAGGACGACCAGAATAAAGGCAAGACCGAGCAGGTTACTACCCCTGATGAACATGGTCAGATGCAAAATCAATGGACGCAACCTACAAATATCTCTAATGAGGCCGTGCCGAATGGAGTATCCCGGTTATTTTTAAGCCAATATGAGCTTGCTCAGAATCCGCAGTGGTATCAAACATCTGAAGGCAATTATATGGTTAGTTATAAGGATGAGAAGGATCATATGGAGTCAAGGTTAACCTATGACAAAAACGGGAAGCTTATCAGTACCGACCGTCAGGTGAAAGACTCAGATGTACCTTCAAATCTAAGTCAGTATTTGTCTTCAAAATATCCCGATCAAAGTACGCAAAATGTATTTATTGGCCAGGATGCAAATGGTGCCAAAACATATTACGTGATTAGAGGCAACCAATTGCTCCGCTTTGATGAAAAAGGCAACATGATTTCTATGGAAAAAAAGTAATCAGTTATTAATTTTTAAAGAGGGATGGGGGCATAATCCTTTCATCCCTTTTTTATTTTTCTTTACACGAGTTAGGTTTTTTCGAAAACTAGGCGGTAGTGATCCATGATTTCCCGTTCAAAGCACACCTTATTGGGGCTAATTTGAAAAATTGCCACCTGGTGGCGAAACTCTTTACTCATCAGGTATTTTGGAATAAGAGCCAGGTATAGTAAATATTTCTCCAGCTTGAATTGCCGGAACTTTTTTCTCCATTGGCTGATGGTTTCTATATAGTCAAGCCGGCCACTACTTTTAGATATTAAATTAAAGTCTGGCTCTGCATTTCTTATAACCATCTCCGGTCCATAAGGAAGCCATGAACCTGGAAATTCCTTCATCATTAAAGCAAGCACATATGCCGCTGATCCTGGCTCTGCATTTATATCAATTTCATTAAAAGGAAGCATTTTCTTGCTGAAGGTCATAGTTTGCATATAAAAACGGCCTTGCGCATGTAATAGGTTATGAATCGTTTTAAAGAAATTACGATATATCTCCTCCTGTTTGCCCTGCTGCCACTGTTCGATAGAGCAAAAATGTTCCAGACCGCCAATACATGTGATTGCGTCAAAAGTGCCAAAATCTTCTGGTTTAACGGTACGGCAGTCTTTAACCACTACATTCAGGCCATTCGCACGACATGCTTTGGCCTGGCCCTCAGAAAGAGTTAGACCTATGATTTCTGCTCCCCGCTCTTCCTTGATATATTTACAGAAAGGCCCCCACCCACAGGCCATGTCCAGCACTCTTGAGCCCTCCCGAATGAAGAGGCTGTCTGCTATAAATTTATGTTTTGCCTTTTGAGCCTCTTCCAGAGACATTGAAAAATCGCCATCATATTTTGCGCCACTGAAATCCCCGGTCTCACCAATGCTTAGCCTGAATATTTTATCAATTGTGGTATAGGTGAAATCTAAATCGCTTTTGTCAGCCATATTATCATTTTGTGATGTCCTGCCTCCACCCCCTTCTCATATGGAGTTGATTCTGAATTACCGGAGATTACTTCTGTTAGAAATAAGGCCAAATTCAGAAAATATATGATGAGCCATGACGAAAACGTAAATCTAAAAAGTTTTTTGAGGTCACGATTTAATATTCTTTGTTCCTACAAGCTGTTGCTGCCGAAATGCCTCCTTATTCATGAAATAAGAACTGCTTCAGGCAGTTACTGATTGATCTTCATACCGGGCTACGGATAATATACCATCGAGCTGCCGCAGCTTATCCACCAAATCAGTGAGATGAAAGGTGTCCTTCACAAAAACTTTAATAATCCCTTCGAAGATCCCATCTTTAGTATCGATCGTAATAGATTGCATGTTTACTTTTAGGTCACCGGAGATTACGTTTGTGATTTTATACATGGCCCCTACATCGTCGATACCTGTCAATTTTAATCCCGTTAAAAAAGCAATCTGGTGCTGTTTGGTCCATTTGGTGCGCACGATATCGTATCCATATTTTGAAATTGCATTTATAGCTTTTGGACAGTTGGTACGATGGATTTCTATCTCCTTATTTTTGTTTACATATCCGAACACATCGTCGCCTGGAATGGGCTTGCAACAGCCTGCGAGGTTATAATCTACGGTTTCTGCCCCATCCCCGAAAGCAAAGAGGCTGGCATTGGAGACAAGCTTGTTTTTGATTGCCAGTTCTACATTCTGATCAGTAGTTTTGGTTTGGTCTTTAAGCTCAATATTGTCACCAACACGCACAAAATTATCCATGTCGGAAAACTTAAAGTTCCCTACCCCAATGCTGTAATACAGATTATTCACAGCTGGAATCTTGAAATAGTCGAGCACCTTATTCAGGTTATGCGAATTAAAGGATACTTTTCGTTGTTTGAAAATCTCTTCAAGAGCTTTTTTACCAATTTCAACAAGACGTCTGCGTTCTGACTTTAGCACATCCTTTATTCCCGATTTGGCTTTGGCTGTAACAACATACTTCAACCACTCTTCGGCAGGCTTTTGTTTTTTTGAGGTGAGCACTTCTACCTGATCTCCATTAATTAGTTGATAGCTAAGGGGCACTATTTTATGATTTACTTTAGCGCCGATGCATCTTTGCCCGATATCAGAATGTATTTCAAAGGCCATATCGAGCACAGATGATTTTAATGGCAGAATCTTAAGTTGTCCTCTGGGCGTAAACACATAAATTTCTTCAGCAAAAAGGTTAAGCTTGAAATCATCTATGAAGTCGAGGGTATTTGTCGCGGGATTCTCCAGCAGCTCTCTTATTTTTTTTATCCAATCATCTATTGAACTATCTGATGTTTGCTTTTCCTTATATTTAAAATGGGCTGCATATCCCTTTTCAGCAATCTCATTCATTCGCTCAGTACGAACCTGTACCTCCACCCAGTTCCCTTCGGGCCCCATCACCGTTGTGTGCAAAGCTTCATAGCCATTTGCCTTAGGATTAGATATCCAATCGCGGAGACGATCGGGGTTGGGACGATAACAATCAGTAACGATTGAATAGACCCTCCAACAGTTGGTTTTCTCATTTTCGGAATCCGTCCTTATGATGATTCTGATGGCGAACTTGTCATACACTTCTTCAAAAGGAACTCCCTGTTCCCTCATTTTTCTCCAGATGGAATAAACGGTTTTAAGCCGACCATACATCTGAAATTGGAAGTTCTGTGCTGTCAATTCCTCTTTTATGGGTTTGATGAATTCTGCTATTAGATGATTACGTTCTTTTTTCGATTCAATGATTTTGTCAGCGATCTGTTTGTATATTTTAGGCTCACTATACTTCATTGAAAGATCTTCTAACTCTGACTTTAACTCAAAGAGACCCAACCGATGTGCAAGCGGCACATAGAGATATATAGTTTCTGAAGCGATTTTAATCTGCTTGGCGCGCGGCATCGAATCCATTGTTCGCATATTATGCAGCCGGTCTGCCAGTTTAATAAGAATGACCCGTACATCTTTAGATAATGTAAGCATGATCTTTCTGATGTTCTCAGCCTGAATGAAGCCATGAACATCGAAGATCACCGAGATCTTTGTGAGGCCGTCAATAATCTCTGCAACAGCTTTTCCGAATTCTCTTTCAATATCCTCTAAAGTAACTTCTGTATCCTCCACTGTATCATGAAGCAGTGCGCACATTACTCCAACAGCACCCAGACCTATCTCACTGGCCACAATCTGAGCAACTGCAAGCGGATGAAGGATATATGGTTCGCCTGACTTTCTTCTAATGTCTTTATGCGCATCATAAGCAATTTCAAAAGCCAACCGGATCATTTTTCGATCACCCTTTTGTAACTGTGGCTTTAAAGCATGAAAAAGGCGTCGGTATTGTTGCAGAATTCCTTTCTTCTCATGATCCTTTATAGAAGTACCAGAAACCTCGGGAGCTACCACCACATGTGTTAACTTCATCTCTGCTATTTCGGTCTTTTCATCAGATGTAAGTTTAGTCTCCACTTTCAGGGTTGTTAATTAGAGGTTAAATTTAGATAATAGGAAAAATAGAGGGTTGGCTTTTTACATTTTGGAGATAATCGGTAGGCCTAATTGTCAATTCCGGATACTTTAGCAGCTATTGACTCGTTTTATTTATATGGACTTTTTAGAGGAAAATACCCAATTTCAGAAAAATAATATTTATTAATTAATTCTTCCCATCTTTGTGTGTTAATATGTTTATCAAGCGCTATCCTTAAATATTCTATTTTGTGTTAATGAAGAATAAGATAAAAGTTGTTATTGCCGACGATCACCAGATATTTATTGAAGGGATAAAGGCACTGATTAAAGATTCTGATAAGGTAACTTTGGTGGGCGAAGCCACGGATGGCGAAGCACTTTTAACAGTAATCAAATCAAAAAATCCGGATGTGGTGCTGATGGATATCAACATGCCAAAAATGAATGGTATTGAGGCAAGTAAAAAAATCAAAGCCACCTTTCCAGATATGAAGATAGTTGGTCTTACCATGTCTGATGATGCCTCTTCAGTTTCGGAAATGATGAAAGCCGGTGTATTAGGTTATCTCTTAAAAACTACCAGCAAAGCTGAATTAATTAATGCTATTTCACGGGTTTACCAGGGTGAAAAGTACCTCAGCAATGAAATGTCGATGAAGTTGATAGAAAAAATGTTCGATGACAAGGAAAAGGATGAAGTCTCTCATACGCCTCGTAAAGCTGAAATTACCAGGAGAGAACTCGATATCATAAGATTGGTTGCACAAGAGATGACCAACGCTGAGATAGCTAAAAAGCTTAATAACAGTCCGATGACTATCATTACGCATAGAAAAAATTTATTAAGAAAGTTAGGGGTAAGAAACACCGCCGGTCTTGTGAAATATGCGGTAATAAACGGTTTACTCGAATCGTAGTGCCCTCAGGTTTGCTAATTCGGTCAAAATTATTCAACGGAATTATATTTCCTGCTCAAATAATCCTTTTGCAGAAATGTTTTTTCGGATTTTACTTTTCCGTCAGTTTTAGAACAATTTCCTTTAGGAGCTTCAGGGCTTCGTAAAATTTATTATCAGCATTGTTCTCAGAGGTTAGCTCTTGCAGGGTTTCCTTTACTTACTACATTCATTTACCTACCTTTGCCACCTCAATAAGGGATGAGAATTCTATTAAATGCACAGTCAACTGACACGGTGCAATAAAAGAGAATAAAAATTTGGAATAGCGGATATGGCGTAATTGGTAGCCGCGCCAGACTTAGGATCTGGTGCCGCAAGGCGTGGGGGTTCGAGTCCCTCTATCCGCACATTATTAGTTTTTGAAAAATTCAGAAAGATTTTGATCTTATATTCCCCTGGACACAAAAAGAGAGACACAAGAAAATAATATCTGGCTCCAATAATTGAATGTAACTGGTAAAAAATTAAGGTGAACATTATATCTGAATATATTAATGAAACCCATTTGAAGCTAATGATAACTGTAGAGCCCGATGATTACCTCAATCAGGTGGACGAAGAGATAAAATCATTAAGCAGAAAAATTACGATGAATGGCTTCAGACCTGGCAAAGTGCCGGTTGGCGTAGCGAAAAAATTTTATGGCAACTCAGTTCTGGCCGACCATCTTGATAAGCTATTAAAGAATATTTTAACCAACTACATCAAAGAAAATGATTTGCAGGTGCTTGGGCACCCGTTATCTTATGAGGTGAAGCCACAACAGATAAATGTTTTGAAGTCCGAGCCCTATGACTTTGGATTTGAACTCGGATTAATTCCGCAATTTGAGTTGCCAGACCTGGAACATACAACTTTTGAAAAAAAGGTATTGTTTGTTACAGAGGAACTCATAGAAGAGGATATAGATCGGCTCCGGGCCAGATATGGTGAGCGTTCCAATCCAGAAGTTATTGGTGATGAGGATATTCTTTTGGGAGAATGGGCTGAATTAAATGACGATAATGAATTAAAAGAAGGGGGAATTGCTTCTACTGCTTCCTTTTCAATGAAATTAATAAAAGATGATCACTACGCACAATTGCTTCGTCAACTGAGCAAGAATGAGTCTGCCATTGTCAATATAAAAACCGCTTTTAATAATGACCTGGAGTTAATATTTCATAACATCTTGAAAACAGACCATCATGCCGCTGGCGAAATGAATGAACGATTCCGATTTACTCTATTAAACATCACTCATATTCAGAAGGCCTCAATGAACCAGGATTTTTTTGATATTGCATTTGGGGAAGCAGAGATCAACTCCGAAACAGAATTCAGGGATCGCATCAAAAGTGATCTGGAAAGGAAGTATCTGCAATATACTAATATCAAACTCAATCGCGAAGTGCAGGAATATATTCTCCAGCATACTCATATGAGCTTACCCGGTGAATTTTTACGCAAGCTTATCATTGCCAATAAGGAGGAGGAGCCTCAGGATTTAACCGACAGGCAGTTGACGCAACATCTTCAGCAGGTAAAATGGGAACTGATACAGGGTAAAATAGTACGTGAAAATCAACTATCCGTTACCCGAGAAGAATTGATGGATTTCGCCAGGCTTGATATTATCAATTACTATAAAAATGAAGTACCAGAAGGCGATGAAGCACTAAGCAAGTTAGCTACGGCATTGCTGGATGATGAAAAATACATTCTCCGCATAACAGACCATATTCTGAACGATAAAATCTTTGAATTGTTAAAAACGAAAATTTCTACAGAGGAAAAAGCTGTAGATATCCACGAATTCTATCATCATTAAAGAAAAAAAGACGATACAATGTTTCAAAATGAATTTAAGAAATATGCAGTTCGGCATGTAGGGATGAATAGTATGCATGTGGAAGATTATATGAGGAAATCAGTCACCAACCTCACTCCGTACATCATTGAGGAACGTCCCTTGAATGTCGCTTCGATGGATGTATTTTCAAGACTTATGATGGATCGCATCATCTTCCTTGGTGAAGGCATAAACGATTATGTAGCGAATGTTATACAGGCTCAATTATTATTTCTCGATTCCGTTGATACCAAACGCGACATTCAGATATATGTGAACAGCCCTGGCGGATCAGTTTATGCCGGTTTAGGTATTTACGATACAATGCAATATATAAATCCTACTGTTGCAACCATCTGTACAGGCATAGCTGCATCAATGGCTGCGGTTCTTCTATGCGCTGGCGCAAAGGGCAGCCGTACGGGATTAAAGCATTGTAGGGTAATGATTCATCAGCCGCTGGGTGGGGCAGAAGGTCAAGCCAGCGACATTGAAATAATGGCCAAAGAAATTGTTAAAACGAAAAGAGAACTCTATGAGATCATCGCTCTTCATACCGGTCAACCCTTCGAGAAAGTTGAGAAAGACTCCGATCGTGACTACTGGATGAAGGCAGAAGAAGCCCGCGAATATGGGATGATAGATGAAGTGTTATTAAGAGGAAAGGATAAGAAAGAACCACTTAAAAAATAATGAACATAATCGTGGAGGTTACGTTTAGTTTAATTAGGCAACTTCATTGATGGACCTGCTCTGTTGAGTAACCTTGATAATTTTTTATGAAAAAAACACCTGAAAAATGTTCGTTTTGCGGCAAAAGGAAAGAGGATACCCTCATCCTGATTTCAGGGCAGGATGCTTATATCTGCGAAGGATGCGTGGAGCAAGCGCTAACTATCATTGATGAAGAGTTAGGTAACCGGAAGCAATCGGGCGAATTCACATCTCACCCTGATTTTAAGATTCCCCAGGAAATCAAAAACTTTTTAGATCAATATGTAATTGGGCAGGATGATGCCAAAAAAGTATTGTCCGTTGCAGTTTATAATCATTATAAGAGACTGAATAATGCAGGCAAGGATGATGTAGAGATTGAGAAATCAAACATTTTGATGGTAGGTGACACAGGAACTGGAAAAACCCTGTTGGCCCGGACCATTGCACGATTTTTAAATGTTCCTTTCGCCATTGTGGATGCTACCGTTTTCACTGAAGCTGGATATGTAGGTGAGGATGTTGAGAGCATTTTAACACGTCTGCTGCAGGCATGTGATTATAACATTCCAGCTGCAGAGAAGGGAATTATTTATATTGATGAGATAGATAAAATTGCGCGAAAGAATGATAATCCATCTATTACCCGCGATGTATCAGGTGAGGGTGTTCAACAAGGATTGCTGAAACTGCTCGAAGGCACGGATGTACTCGTGCCCCCGCAGGGTGGAAGAAAACATCCGGAGCAGAAAATGGTGAAAGTGAATACCACACAAATTTTGTTTATATGTGGTGGTGCCTTTGAAGGCATCGACAGAATTATTGCTAAAAGACATAAAACGCACGTAATAGGTTTTAAATCCGATAAGGATCATGACAAGGTTGACCGCGGGAATCTGATTCAATATGTTACCCCACAGGACATTAAAGGCTTTGGATTGATTCCGGAATTGGTGGGCCGTGTGCCTATTGTTACCTACCTGGAACCGCTTGATAAAATTTCGCTAAAAAGGATTCTCACCGAACCTAAAAATGCACTCGTAAAACAATATAAAAAGCTCTTCGAACTCGAAAATGTGGCGCTTAGTTTTGAGGATGATGCTTTAGACTTCATTGTTGAAAAAGCAATTGACTACAAGCTGGGTGCAAGAGGCCTAAGATCAATATGTGAGGCCATCATGACCGACGTGATGTTTACGATGCCTTCAAAAAAAGATATCAGGCAATTTACCGTTACATTGCACCTGGCTGAAGAAAAAATCAATAAGTCGAAGCTTCGTCATTTAAAAGTTGCATAGACGTCCGGGAGTAATTGAAAGGTGTTCCCCGTGACAGATGAAATCCGCCCGGGATAATAATGTCTAACACCTCCCTCTTAATTCCAATAAAGATATATCTTTGCCATCTCGTTTCAAATCTCACATCATGGATGCGATTAAGTTTTTTCACCAGGAGGTGACACAGAAAAAAGATTATCCCGAATTCAAAGCCGGAGACAATGTTACCGTCTCCTATAAGATACTTGAGGGTACTAAGGAACGCATTCAGGCATACCGTGGTGAGGTGATTCAGCGAAAAGGTTCCGGTTCCACTCAGACCTTCACGGTAAGAAAAATTTCAAATGGAGTGGGTGTTGAACGAGTATTCCCTCTTTTCTCCCCAAGCATTGATCGCATTGAGCTTAATAAGCGAGGCAAGGTAAGACGCGCACGCATCTACTATATCCGGGATCTGAAGGGTAAAAAGGCGCGAATAAAGGAAAAACGTGTACTAACTGCAGAGCCCGCCCCTACAAACGCTTAGAAGATTATACTCCTTAAAAACATATAAGGTACTCTCGAAACGATCCTGTAAAAGCACCATACGACCACGCCTGCATGTGAATATAGATCTATATTCATTGGCACGTCAGGTGGTTATCGAATCCCATTACAATAAGGGAAAAATGAGATTATCAATATTAATTATATTTTCGAGTATATTATTTTACGAGTGCAGCCTTAGTGGCTCTTTTAAAGGCTTATATAGTTATTACGAAAGTGCAAAACGAGCAAATCCGAATCTATTTGTTGAATTTGATCCTGACAATATTTTATGTGAAGCAAAAAATTCAAGCGTACCACGAGTATACATAAGTAACGGTGTTGAACTTAGAAAATGTGCTTTTAACATTAATGATGCAGTATTTTATATCTGGTCTCCAAGGTGTAAAGGAGAATTTTGTTATTCAATCAACACGTTGCAAAAAAAATGCGATGCAAAAAATATTGAGCTATTTGTAATTGCAGAATACTATGATATTGAATTAATGCAAACGAACTATGCAATTGAAAAACCAGTGTTTGCTGTTGACACTAAATATTATAAAACAGATTTAACTTCCAACTATAGAGCAAGATTTGTATTTGACCTTACTGGAGGAAGTAATTGCACAGGGCGCTTCATTTATCTTAAGAATGGCTTGCTAATTAAATCATTTAATAGTATTGACTTATTATGAAATATTTAAAGTAAAAGCCTTTGCGATAACCTTTTAGTGTCAATCCCTCCCTATAAATTTGGTTGCGGCGTAGTCCGCAGGTATGGTTTTACTTTGGTATATCCTTTCGGGAATTTTGATGGGATATCATCATCGCTTATGGAATTCACAATGATACAATCGTCGCCATTTTGCCAATTGGCAGGTGTGGCAACGCTATAATTGGCAGTAAGCTGTAAAGAGTCAATGGTACGCAGCAATTCATTGAAGTTTCTGCCGGTAGACGCTGGATAGGTCAGCATCAGCTTTATTTTTTTGTCGGGCCCAATAACAAACACAGAGCGAACCGTCATTTTATCGCTGGAATTCGGATGAATCATATCGTATAGGTTGGCAATAGTCTTATCAGGATCGGCAATCATAGGGAAATTAACGGTAGTATTCTGCGTTTCATTAATGTCGCTTACCCATTTGTGATGAGCATCCATAGGGTCTACACTGATTGCTATTACCTTTACATTTCGTTTATCGAAATCTGATTTGCTTTTTGCAACCATTCCAAGCTCAGTGGTGCACACGGGGGTGAAATCAGCTGGATGGGAAAATAAGATGCCCCAGCCATTGCCAAGCCATTCATGCAAATTGATTGTTCCTTCGGTAGTCTCTGCTGTGAAATTTGGAGCTTCATCTCCTAATCTTAGGGTCATATTTGGTTATTTATTTTTTGTGAATTAATTTCAGAATATCTTATAACGATGGCTTTCACCACGAAACCAAAAGTGTTACAGCAACTTTTTTTCATTTCTAACAACGTAAAAACTAATCGCTCAGTTGTCTTCGATAAAGCTGTATAGTATTTTCTAATCCATAATATAAAGCATCACAGATCAGCGAGTGACCTATTGATACTTCCTTCAATGCCGGAATATGTTGCTTAAAAAATTTTAGATTTTGAAGATTTAAATCGTGTCCGGCATTTATTTCCAGTCCGATTTCCGAAGCAAAATCTGCTGCAGCAACATACGGCTCAATAGATTTCTCTTCATTTTCAGGATACAATGCTGCATACCGGCCAGTAAATAATTCAATGCGTTGCACATTAACCGCTTTCGCACCTTCAACAAATTCCATAACAGGATTAAGAAATAATGACACCCTGATCCCTGCGGCCCGCAAGTCTGTTACTACAGAAGAGAGAAATGACTGGTTTTTTATAGTATCCCACCCCTCGTTGCTGGTAAGTACATTTGGCTCATCGGGAACAAGTGTGACCTGGGCCGGTTTCAGCTTTAGGACCAGTTCGATGAACCGTTCATCAGGATATCCCTCAATATTAAATTCCGTGTTAACCGCTTTTTTCAGTTCAACAACATCGCTATATTTTATGTGCCGCTCATCCGGACGTGGATGAACAGTAATGCCCTCGGCACCAAAGCGTTCACAATCCAAGGCAACCTTAATTACGTCGGGCAGGTTTCCTCCCCGAGCATTTCGAAGAGTGGCGATTTTATTGATGTTTACGGAGAGCCGCGTTGCCATTAATAACGGTAATACTCCGGCTTAAAGGGACCATTCTTCGGAATTCCTAAATAGCTCGATTGATCGTCTCTCAGCTCATCCAGCTCTACTCCTATCTTCTCCAAATGAAGCCTTGCTACTTTCTCATCAAGATGTTTTGGAAGTGTATAAACTTTGTTTTCATATGCATCTGTATGATTCCAAAGTTCAATCTGGGCGAGACATTGATTGGAGAAAGAGGTTGACATTACAAAAGAGGGGTGACCCATGGCAACTCCGAGGTTCACCAAACGGCCTTCAGCAAGAACAATGATGTCTTTTTCCTCAATAGTATATTTGTCTACCTGGGGCTTAATGACATCTTTTTTGTGGCCATAGTTTTCATTCAGCCATGCCATATCCAGCTCTACATCAAAATGGCCGATGTTGCACACAATCGCTTTGTCTTTCATTGTTCTGAAATGTTCTTCACGGATCACGCCATTACAGCCCGAGGCAGTAACAATGATATCCGCTTCCTTCACAGCGTCGTTCATTTTCTTTACCTCATAACCCTCCATAGCTGCCTGTAAGGCGCAGATGGGGTCAATTTCTGTTACTATTACCCTGCAATGTGCTCCCCGTAATGATTCCGCAGAACCTTTTCCAACATCTCCAAAACCTGCAACCACAGCAACTTTGCCGGCCAGCATAAGATCAGTTCCGCGACGGATGGCATCTACCAATGATTCGCGGCAACCATATTTATTATCAAACTTTGATTTAGTAACTGAATCATTTACGTTGATTGCAGGCATCGAAAGTGTTCCTTTCAGCATGCGCTCATAAAGGCGATGGACCCCCGTAGTAGTTTCCTCTGATAATCCCCTGATGTTGGCAATCAACTCAGGATACACATCAAAAACCATATTCGTAAGATCACCGCCATCATCTAAAATCATATTCAATGGGCGGGAAGGATCTCCAAAAAATAGCGTTTGTTCTATACACCAGTTGAAATCAGCTTCACTCATTTCTTTCCATGCAAACACGGACATGCCTGCGGCGGCGATTGCTGCGGCAGCATGATCCTGGGTAGAGAAAATGTTGCATGATGACCAGCGTACCTCTGCTCCAAGCTCCGTAAGGGTTTCAATTAACACAGCGGTTTGAATGGTCATGTGAAGGCATCCGGCTATGCGCGCACCTTTTAGTGGTTTGTTAGGTCCATACTCCTCACGTATGGCCATCAATCCGGGCATCTCAGCTTCAGCAAGGCTGATCTCTTTGCGTCCCCATTCAGCAAGAGAAATATCTTTTACCTTGTATTGAAGCTCTAATTCCAATGTGCTTTTTATCATCTCGGCAGATAATTTTATTATATCAATGGGACAAAATTACAAAACGGAGGGAGAAATTTAAAGCTTATGACTCCTATAATAGATAAAGCTGTTGCAGATGAGCTTCAGAGGGAAATTTACAGATGACAAGAACTTTTTTATCTGTTAAAAGATTATAAAAGCTGTTTCATCTATTTTTGTTCCCTAAATAACAGAAGATGTATCCTAAAGAAATGGTAATGCCAATGACAAGAGAACTCACAAATGAAGGGTTTGTTGAGTTGAAATCTTCCGAAGATACGGAGAAGGCACTTCAAAATAATTCAGGCACCATGCTGCTGATGGTGAACTCGGTTTGCGGATGTGCTGCCGGAAGTGCCAGGCCAGGCGTAATAGAATCCTTGCATGGTGAAAAGAAGCCTGACCATCTTTTTACGGTTTTTGCAGGCGTTGATCAGGAAGCCACTTCGAAAGCGCGAGAGTTTCTTTTGCCCTACCCTCCCTCCTCTCCTGCAATCGCTTTATTCAAAGACAATGAGCTTGTGCACATGGTAGAGCGTCATCAGATTGAAGGCAGACCGGCCACCATTATCGCAAAGCATTTAGAGCAAGTTTATGAGCATTATTGTTGAGATTAAAAATGACGCCAGGATTGAACTGCAATAAAAAGCCAAATTCTGGCTCGTCATTTTCAGATAATATCCAGAATCTCAAACTTCTTACCCAAGATCAATTCATCATTAGCACCGAGCCATTTATTTAAGACGGTAGCATAGAGTTGACGGAAATCGAGGCGGTGCTTTAGATCTCCCTCATCCAGATCATTAAGGTCAGGGGTTTCATTGAAGATGCCAGGGTGCTTCAGATTTTTTCCAAATAAAAAAATATTGTTTGCCGTTCCGTGATCTGTACCGCGGCTTGCATTTTCAGAAACCCTTCTTCCAAACTCGGAGAAGGTAAACACAAGCACGTCCTTAAATCTATCATTCTGCTTCAGATCATCAGCGAAGGAATGCAAACCCTCCGCAAGCTGCTGCAACAACCTAGGCTGGGTGTTGGGCTGGTTGGAATGCGTATCAAAAGAGCCAAGTGAGACATAATATATACAGGTATTTATTCCGGAGATAATCATCTCAGCTACTCTTTTCATGTGACGTCCGAATTCGGTGGTGGGATATTCATTTTTCGAAGTGTATATCTTCGAATATTCATAGATATAATCGGCGGAAGCAGTGGTCTCCACCATGGTTTTATACAGATAATCGAGGTTTGCATCTGAAGCCATGTTTTCTGCAGACGCAATCCTTTTTAAGAATGGATTTTGGGTGGCTTTGTAAAGAAGATCGGGCCGACTCACTGCTATGCCGTTTCTGTGAGCACCCTTCAGTGTCTGACTCAGCATATCATCAACTTCAATCGCCATATGTGCGAAGCAATCATCTTTACATTGAGAATCGAGATAACGTCCTATCCATCCGGTTGTTAATGTTTCACTGGAACCAGAGGCGGTTTGCCATATATTCATAGACCGGAAGTGCGAACGATCAGGATTTGGGTAACCCACATTGTTAAGAATGGTCATCTCTCCATTGTTAAAAATATCCCTCAGCTTAGCCATCGCAGGGTTGAAGCCCATTTCATCATTCAGCTTTAAAACCTGTTGTTGCGGTATACCCAATGTTGGCCGCTTTTTATAGTAGATATCATTGTTGAATGGGACCACCGTATTCAACCCATCATTTCCACCAGATAGTTGAATTACAACCAATATTTTATCGAGGCCTGCACCAATTCCTGAAGAATTTTGAAAGCCTTTTAAAAAGGCTGGTACGAGCATAGCGGTAGATGCTAATCCGGAATATTGTAAAAATTGTCTTCTTGAATATTTTCTCATCTTAATAAATCAATGTGGTATTCGAATGTCTACTGAATTACCTTAGCACATCTGATATTCCGGCATTGCAAGCAACTGCCGCGCAAGTGAACTAATATAAGTTTCTTTTGTATCCCTGGTTGTGAACGAATCAATTGTTGCCTGTGCGATTTTGAGTCGTGCTGGCTGCATGAGAAATGAGGTCATGGATTCAAAGATTTTATCCTGCGGCTGAGATACAAACATTTCGATAAACTGATTCCAGTCGGCATCGGGTTTCAAATCATTATTGTTACTCTCACGGTGCATCATCTCCTCGACATCCGATTTAGCACTGACCTCATAGGTTTTCCCCCATAACAAGGAACTTGCAAGATTCAATCTATACATAAGCGATGATCCGTCAATCCAATTTTTACCTCCGGGCCAGCCGGCAACGTTTGGCGGATAAAGAAGCTGCTGCCCCATCACCTTTTGCGGGAATTGCAGAATACGTGAATCATCAGTGGAAATTTTAAATGCACGGACGATACCTGAGAGTAATTCAATGGGCGATTTTATTTTTACCCCTATATTTTCCTCATCATAAAACCATTCTGAATAAAAAATTTCTTTCATCAGCTTCTCAATGTCATAATCCGACTCGTAGAATAAAGCTGCAAGGTCATTCACTCTTTTTTCATTCACACTTTCATTTACATAAAAGCGATATATTCTTGTTGTTACATAAATTGCAGTCTGCTTATTCCGAAGGATCATCTGAATTACTTCATCGCCGCTAAAATCAGCGCGTTTCCCAAAAATCTCCTTCACACCCTCATCATGCTGTGCGATTCGCACACTAAATTGATCGGGTGGTATTATGGACCAGCCTGTGAATGCACGAGCCGCATTCTTCACATCTGCTTCAGAATAATTTCCTTTCCCCAGAGTAAACAACTCCATCAGCTCACGCGCAAAATTTTCATTCGGACTGTCTTTTTTATTTTTCATCACATCGAGATACTTCATCATCGCAGATGATTTAGAGATTTCTATCAGCAGGCTGCCGAAGTTTCCCAAAGCATGCTTGCGGATGATGTTGGCGTATTGCTGTGCAGGATAACCCGCTTGCGGGCGACAGGCCAGATGCCCATGCCAGAAAAATGACATTTTTTCCCTCAGCGCATTTTCATCTTCAAAAAAAAGATTTACCCACGCATTGCTTATTTCATGAACCTGCCTGCGGGCTTCCTGTCTCATTCCCTTCCTTTCCTCCTTCGAAATACTCATCATATCTTCCCTTGTACGAGCTTCGTCAGGAATGATGTTGATTGGAGAATACTTTTTTGAATCGTTAAACAGAGCTTGCAATGTCATCTCTGTTGAAGTGAGTTGATTTACCTGTTGGACTGATGGACCAAACCCTGCCCTCCACAACAAATGATTGATCTTATTCTTCTCGGTCACCATTAAATGTTATTAAGATTGAAGACTTGTTCAATGAAACAAAGATTAACTCTCCATGTCAGAAAGGGCTTTCGCAATGCAATAAAACCCTAAATACAGATGCGACAAGAGGTAATAGTTTCAGCTAAAAGCAAATCGAAGAGATTACTTCAACCCGATGAAAGATCGGGATTGGCAAAGGCGACTTATTGGGTTTCTTCGGAATATAAAGTTCAGCTTATCTATTTTTTCATGATCGCAGCTACGCCGGGCAATTCCTTTCCTTCAAAATATTCCAGGAGTGCACCTCCGCCCGTAGATACATAGCTGACTTTATCAGCAAGGTTATATTTATTGATTGCGGAAACAGAATCACCACCCCCAACCAATGAATAGGCGCCCTTTAAGGTAGCTTCTGCAACGGCCTCAGCAACGGCTTTGGTACCGGTTTGGAAATTGCTGAATTCAAATACACCCATCGGACCATTCCATAAAATGGTTTTTGACTGAAGAATAACAGCACGAAAATCTTCAATGGCTTTCGGTCCAATATCTAAGCCCATATTGCCCGTGCTGATGCTCATGCTTGCACATTTACCACGGGTTGCATCATTGCTGAATGAAGATGCGGTGATAGAATCTGCGGGAAGCAGAATGTTTACTTTTTTTTCTTCCGCCTTTTTTATCAGTTGTATCGCATTGTCTAAACGATCTTCTTCGCATAATGAATTGCCAATATTTCCTCCCATAGCTTTAAAGAAAGTATATGCCATTCCTCCTCCAATGATAATATTATCAGCCCTCCCCAGTAATCTTTCAATGATTAATATCTTATCAGAAACTTTTGCACCACCGATGATGGCGGTAAATGGTTTTGCAGGTTCATGGATGGCTTTGTCGGCGTTCTCCAACTCTGAGGCCATCAATAGACCAAACATTTTTTTCTCTGCAGGAAAAAATTTAGCTATGATAGCGGTAGAAGCATGTGCCCGATGCGCGGTTCCGAAGGCGTCATTCACAAACAGGTCACCAAGCTCAGCAAGTTGCTTTGCGAAAGCCTCATCACCTTTTTCCTCTTCTGCATGAAAGCGAAGATTCTCAAGCAGCAGCACTTCCCCGGGCTTTAGGGAAGATGCAGCCTGCTTCACCTCTTCACCAATGCAATCATTCACAAACTTCACAGGCTTATTAAGCGCTTTCGAAATTGTTGAAACCAAATGCATAAGTGAATACTTCTCCTCCGGTCCTCCCTTTGGCCTTCCCAGGTGCGACATCAGAATTACAGAGCCTCCGTCCTGCAGCACTTTGTTGATGGTGCGCAACGCACCAAGAATTCGTGTATCATCTTTAACCTCGAATGTTTGTTTGTCGAGAGGCACATTAAAGTCGACACGTATTAAAGCACACAGGTTTTTAAAGTTGTAAGTGTCAACAGTTTTCATTCTTTTATTTGTACTTGCGGGTGATGATTGAATTGTAGTTATTGCGGTATTGTTCTGCAATGAACTATTCAATCAGGTAATATTTTACGGCTTTCATTTGCTGATCAATCCGGCAAAATATTTAACCGTACGAACGAGCTGAGATACATAGCTCATCTCATTGTCATACCACGAAACGGTTTTTACCAACTGCTTACCACTACCATCCAATACTCTTGTCTGGGTTCCATCGAACAATGAACCGTAGGTAATCCCAATTACATCCGTGCTTACGATTTCATCCTCTGTATAACCAAAAGACTCGTTCGATGCAGCTTTCATCACACCATTCACCTCATCTTTGGTTACAGTCTTACTCAAAATGGTCGTAAGCTCTGTCAGTGAGCCGGTAATAGTAGGTACACGTTGTGCAGTACCATCCAGTTTGCCTTTCAATTCAGGCAACACCAACCCGATGGCCTTAGCAGCACCTGTGCTGTTAGGAACAATGTTCATGGCAGCGGCTCTTGCACGTCTAAGATCACCCTTCGGATGAGGAGCATCCTGTGTGTTCTGATCGTTAGTATAAGCGTGAATCGTAGTCATCAGCCCAATCTGAATCCCAAAGCTGTCGTTGAGCACTTTAGCCATCGGTGCCAGGCAATTCGTGGTACAGGAGGCGCAAGAGATAATTGTTTCGCTGCCATCAAGAATCTGATGATTCACATTGAAGACGATTGTTTTTAAATCTCCAGTTGCAGGAGCAGAAATCACTACACGCTTCGCACCTGCTGTGATATGAGCGGCAGCTTTGTCCTTATCAGCGAAAAAGCCTGTGCATTCCAGCACTACATCCACTTCGTGATCTCGCCAGGGAATGTCAGCAGGATTTTTTTGGGCATATATCTTCACTTCATCTCCGTTCACTACAATGGAATTTTCTGAAGCTTTCACCTCGGCATTAAAGCGCCCCTGTGCAGAATCGTATTTTAAAAGATGTGCAAGCACCTGTGGGCTGGTGAGGTCATTGACGGCTACTACGTCAATGCCTTCCATCTGATAGATTTGGCGGTAAACTAGTCGACCTATTCGTCCAAAACCATTTATAGCTACTTTAACTATTGACATATTGGATAAAATTTTTTTGGAAAGGTGAAGAAAATCGGTGGGCAAAAATAATCAAAACAGTCATTCTATAAAAGAAGCCTCCAGCAGCCGAAGGAAGTCATTTGCTTCTTAGATGTAAAAGTTTTTATCTTTGCGCCTCTCACGGAAATGGCGCGTTGGTCAAGGGGTTAAGACGCCTCTCTTTCACGGAGGAATCAGGGGTTCGATTCCCCTACGCGCTACAAAATATATAGGCACACGTTCCTACATCTTCCTTTAAATCTTAGGATAAATTATAGTGCCTTGAAGGTGTACTTAGATCACCTTGATAGTTCAGCAGGCTGATTACTTCAGTAGTGAAGAAGGAGAAGACACTCCTTCATTTCCCCTTTTTCTTAAGTTTGAACAATGTCCAAAGAAAAAGATCGCTTGCTGGAAACACATTCCGGTAAGGTAAAGTGGAAAAAATGGGGGCCTTATCTTACAGAACGGCAGTGGGGAACTGTTCGTGAAGACTACAGTCCTCATGGCTCAGCCTGGGAATATACAACTCACGATATGGCCCGAAGCAAAGCTTACCGCTGGGGAGAGGAAGGCATCGGCGGAATATCTGATCACCATCAATACCTATGCTTTGCCATAGCCCTATGGAATAAAAAAGATCCCATTATCAAAGAACGCCTCTTCGGACTAAGCGGTCATGAAGGCAACCATGGGGAAGATGTGAAGGAGTGTTATTATTATCTCGACAATACTCCGACGCATTCATATATGAAGATGCTGTATAAATATCCGCAGCAGCCATTTCCTTACAATTTGCTTGTGGAAGAGAACAGAAGACGAACCAGAGACGATCCGGAATTTGAGCTGATTGAAACCGGCATATTTAATAATGATGAATACTTTGATATTTTTCTAGAATATGTAAAAGCAACCGATGAGGATATTCTCATCAATATCAACATACACAACCG
Organism: Chitinophagales bacterium; assembly: GCA_013695775.1. GTDB lineage: Bacteria > Bacteroidota > Bacteroidia > Chitinophagales > UBA10324 > JACCZZ01. The sequence goes on from JACCZV010000061.1 coordinate 20,880, forward strand.
GGCGAAATCCGCCGCTCAATTGAACTTGCTGCCTACAATTTGGTTTCGCAACATCTGGAGCTGGGGGTACGGAGATATAGATGGCTTTATGCAAGAGCCACCCACAATGAGCGCTGATGAGGGTGCAATTCAAACAAACCATAAAAAATTAGGTACCTATTTCCTCTACTCTGAAAAAAATCCTCAACTGCTTTTTTGCGACAATGAAACAAATCCAAAGTATACAAGCATTATAAATGAAGGATCAGGATTTTTTAAAGATGGAATTAATGAATATTTAGTAAATGGAAGTCAATATTCCGTCAATACAAAACTTACAGGCACAAAAGCGGCGATGAATTTTGATTTGCTGATAGATGGCGGTGAATCAGAATCCATTCGTCTGCGCCTCTCCTCTTCACCACAGAAAGAGCCATTCGCAGATTATAATGAGATCCTTGCAAAGCGCATCGCAGAAGCTGATGAATTCTATGACTGCTTCACTCCTAAGCTCAAAACCGAAGATGAAAAGCTGCTACAACGCCAGGCATTTGCCGGCTTGCTATGGACAAAGCAATTTTATTATTTCGATGTAAATCAATGGTTGAAAGGAGATCCGTCGCAGCCAAAACTATCACCCGAGCGGTTGCAGGGGCGAAATAATGGGTGGATGCATCTGAACAATGATGACATCATAAGCATGCCTGACAAATGGGAATTTCCGTGGTATGCCTCATGGGATCTTGGCTTTCACTGTGTGGCATTTTCACTTATTGACGCGGAGTTCGCGAAGAAACAATTGGTTCTTCTTACCAGGGAATGGTACATGCACCCGAACGGTCAGCTTCCGGCTTATGAATGGGCTTTCAGCGATGTAAATCCTCCTGTGCATGCCTGGGCTGCATGGCGGGTGTATAAGATCGATGAAAAAAATAATGGTGTGGCAGATACACCTTTTTTGGAATCAGTATTTCATAAAATGCTGCTGAACTTCACCTGGTGGGTAAATAGAAAAGATACGAATGGCAACAATATTTTCCAGGGTGGTTTTCTCGGACTCGACAATATTGGAGTATTTGACAGGAACAGGGAATTGCCAGAAGGCGGGTATATTGAACAAGCTGATGGCACAAGCTGGATGGCCATGTTTTCACTGAACATGATGCGCATCGCTCTGGAACTGTCGAAAAAAAATGCCGTGTATGAGGATCTTGCTTCAAAATTCTTCGAGCATTTCTTACACATTGCCGGAGCGATGGAAAGCATGGGAAATGAGGGCCTATGGGATGAAGAAGATCAATTTTTTTATGATGCTCTGCGATTGCCGAATAACAAGAGCATCACTCTTAAGATGCATTCAATGGTGGGTCTGATCCCATTGTTCGCAATAGAAGTGCTTGATGACGACATCTTCAAAAATCAAAAGAATTTTGTCAGGCGGTTAAAGTGGTTCCTTGAATATCGGGCAGATCTTGCATCGCTTGTTTCCAGATGGTATGAAAAAAGCACCGGAGAACGACACCTGCTCTCACTGCTTCGGGGTCACCGCCTTAAACAGATATTAAAACGAATGCTCGATGAAAATGAGTTTCTCTCTGAGTATGGAATAAGATCGCTTAGTAAATTCCATGAGGATCACCCCTATGAGCTAAAAGTCAATGACTCAAATTTCAGTGTTAAATACGCCCCTGGAGAAAGTGAGGCTTCATTATTTGGTGGAAACAGTAACTGGCGTGGACCAGTCTGGATGCCCGTAAATTTTCTGATCATCGAATCACTTGAAAGATTTTATCATTACTATGGGAACAATTTCACTGTAGAATTTCCTACGGGCAGTGGACAATTTTCTAACCTTAAAGAAATAGCTGAAGATCTATCAAAGCGATTGTGCCGCATCTTCTTAAAGAATGAAAAGGGTGAACGTCCGGTGTTTGGCAGCTCACAAAAATTTCAGAGTGATCATCATTTTTGCGACCATATCCTCTTTTATGAATTCTTCCACGGAGATACGGGACGTGGCTGTGGAGCCTCTCATCAAACCGGCTGGACCTCATTGATTGCAAAACTGTTGCTGGGTAAAGATGATGTTAAGACATAGATCACCCAAGAAGCTATCTCTATCGGGAAATCCTATAACCCTTCCTCATGTGTTTCAATTGCCTGTTAATTATGGGAATATTTAAGAAATGCATTTTAATAGAGCTCTTTTAGCTCCTTCATGTTGACTGAAGATCTTTAAATAAAATGTAAATATGACGATTATTGATCATTTAAAGAATGCGACATACTCCACTGAATCATATTCATTGAAAAATTTAAAAATCATTTCCGTTGCTTTACCAAATAAAATAACGACTCGAAAGAATGAGCATCATCTCACTTCAGAAGGATAAATCCTTTCTCAGCAACTATGACAATTCGGTTAGTTGCGAGTGGCTCGAAACAAATGGGCTTGGCGGATATGCAAGCTCTACTTTGAGCTGCTGCAACACCCGGCGTTATCATGGATTGCTGGTGGCAGCATTGGTACCACCAGCAGAAAGATATGTGCTTGTGAATAAAATGGATGAAGTAATTGTCATCAGAGATGTAAGACATGAACTAGGTTGCAACAACTATGGTGATGTAATTACGCCACAGGGATTCACTTTAATGGACGAGTTTAGAAAAGAATTGTTTCCTCATTTTTATTTCAATGCTGGAGGCGTTCAGATAAAAAAAACCGTCGCCATGGTGCATTCAGAAAATACCACTGTTATCCTTTATGAAGTATTGGAGGCGCCGATAGAATGTATGATGGAATTTGTGCCTTTCATATCGGCTCGGGGCTACCATGAGCTGTCGCATGCGAACGAAACTATTAATAAGGATGTAGATTTTCAAAATGGCACTTTACGAATAAAAGCGTATGAAACAAGTCCAGAAATTTACATCAGCATTTCAGGGGCTTCGTTTCAACATCATCCAGTATGGTATTATAATTTTACATATGCTGAAGAAAAAGCCCGTGGGCAAGATGATAGAGAAGACCTTTTCAATCCCGGCACTTTTCAGGTGCAATTGAAGAAAGGCGATATAATAGAAATAATTCTATCCACTGAAAACCCTGAAGAGAGAAATTCAATCGACCTTCTTAAGCAGGAAGAACGCCGCCGTAAGCGTTTACTTGTTTCACAACCAAATAACAAAGTTTCAAGGCTGTTAGCTCTTGCTGCAGACCAGTTTATTGTAAGGCGCGAAGCTACCTACTTGTCAGTCATAGCCGGATATCCATGGTTCACAGACTGGAGCCGCGATACGATGATTGCCTTGCCCGGCCTTTGTTTAGCTACCGGTCGTTTCGATGATGCAAAAAAAATTTTAGCATCCTATGCGAATCATGTAAGCCGGGGTATGCTACCGAATCGGTTTCAGGATCATAACCTTCCCCTTGAATACAATAACGTTGATGGCACGCTGTGGTACTTTATAGCGGTATATAAATATCTCATTGCAACAGGCGATAAAAAATTCGTGCTTCGCGAGATGCTTCCTGTTCTTCACAATATTATTGATTGGCATTTTCATGGAACACAATATCAAATAAAGGCAGATAGCGATGGATTGCTCTTTGCCGGAGAGCCTGGCATCCAGCTCACCTGGATGGATGCGAAGGCAGGTGACTGGGTGGTGACACCAAGAATCGGAAAACCGGTGGAGGTAAATGCCCTGTGGTACAATGCACTTCGGATTTATGCCGCGGTGTTGAAATTGAATGGAACTGGTAAGCTGGCGAAGCAGATGAAAGAAAAAGCAAAACAAGTGAGGAAAAATTTTGTCACCCAATTTTGGAATGCCGACTTACAATATCTCTATGACGTGGTAAAAGGAGATGAAAAGGATTCTGCCCTTCGCCCCAATCAATTGCTTGCGCTGGGGCTTTGCTTTCCGCTTATCAAAGGCCAAAAAGCAGAGGCCATTTTAAAAGTGATCAAAGACAAGCTCCTTACTCCCGTCGGACTACGAACACTTTCACCCGATCATACAAGCTATAAAGGAACTTATTCAGGAAATTTAGAGGAGCGTGATGGTGCCTATCACCAGGGAACGGTGTGGAGCTGGCTTTTTGGTCCTTATCTAGAAGCGCTCATAAGGATTTATGATACAGAGGGGAAAAAAGAAGCATGCCAGATCATACAAAATTTCACATTACACTTAAATCAGGCAGGCATGGGCACCATCTCGGAAATATTTGATGGCGACGCACCTCATATGCAGCGAGGATGTATTGCCCAGGCGTGGAGTGTCGGAGAGCTGCTCCGTGTTATAAATGAATACCGCCTTTATAAATACCTGTAATAAAATTCCTGACTTGGTTTTTGACCATCAAGGGAAGAAAGCAGTCGATAATATCTTGGCAGAACAAAATATGAATATGGCAATCGTTATCAGGCCGGCTGAAGAAAACGATGTACCAGCAATGCTCTCACTGGTTCAAGAGCTGGCCTTATATGAAAAAGCCCCGCACGAAGTAACCAATACCATTGAAATGATGAAGGTTGATGGTTTCGGCACTCATCCGATTTTTAATGCATATGTTGCAGAGGCAGACAACCTCATCGTAGGCATAGCAATATTTTATATTGCTTACTCTACCTGGAAGGGAAGATACATCTACCTCGATGACCTGGTGGTATCTGAAAATTTCAGGCGATACGGCACCGGAAAAAAATTATTTGATGCCGTAGGGTCATTCGCGAAGAAGAATGGAGTGAATCAACTTAGATGGCACGTGCTGAATTGGAACCACCCTGCCATCAATTTTTATAAAAAGTATGCTGCTTCTTTAGATTCCGAATGGATCACCTGCAAGCTTACAAAGGATCAGATATATAACCTTTTCTGATTTTGCGTTATCGAAGAGTATTGAACATCAACAAACATAGTACTTAACCGTTGACCACCCCAACAATTAAAATCTTAAAATTTGGCGGCGCCTCAATTAAAGATGCACCATCTATTCACAATGTGGTGGAGATATTAAGAACTTATAAAGGTGAACCTATAGTCGTGATCATTTCAGCAATGGGCAATACTACCAATGCACTTGAAGGGATCGTGAAAGGGTACTATAGCCGGAGCAGAGATTCTGTCGAACTTTTGCTGGCGCTGAAGCATGAACATTTCAAGGTGTTAAAAGAATTGTTTAGAGAAGTCGACCATCCCATATTCGATGAGGTCAACAATACCTTTGTTGAAATTGACTGGATCTTAGAAGATTCTCCCCATGAGAAATATGATTACCTCTATGATCAGATTGTTTCCGTGGGTGAAATGGTGGCAAGTAAAATCGTAAGCGCCTATCTGAATTACAAAAATATTTCCACCCGATGGTTAGATGTTCGTGATTGTATAAGAACAGATAGCACCTATCGGGAAGGGAAAGTGTTATGGGCAGAAACAGAAACAAAGATTATTAAAACAGTTCCACCGCTATTGAGCGGTCATTTTCTGATAACGCAGGGGTTTCTTGGAGGAACATCTGAAAATGCTACCACCACGCTCGGACGGGAGGGTTCCGATTATTCAGCGGCCATTTTCGCTTACGCCCTGAATGCTGAGAGCGTAATCATCTGGAAGGATGTGCCCGGAGTGCTGAATGCTGATCCGCGTTATTTCCCGGAGGCAAAAAAAATTGATTGTCTCTCCTACCGGGAAGCAATAGAGATAGCCTACTATGGTGCATCTGTAATTCATCCTAAGACCATAAAGCCGCTGCAAAACAAAAAAATATCGCTATATGTCCGTTCATTTATAAACCCTGCTGCAGAGGGAAGCCTGATATCAGAGCTTTCACCTGAATTTTTGCCACCTATTTTAGTACTTAAGCAAAATCAAATACTTATCTCAATGGAGGTGAAAGACTTTTCTTTCATAGCTGAGGAAAACTTAAGTCAAATATTTTACCTGTTCTCCCGCCATCGTGTAAAGGTAAACCTGATGCAAAACGCAGCCATCAGCTTTTCGGTCTGTTGTGATCATGATGAAAAAATTGAACCCATGATAAGAGAACTATCGGAAGGCTTTGTTGTAAAAAGCAATCATAAGCTTGAGCTACTTACTATCCGACATTACACTGAAGATGTCATCAACAAATATTCGGTAGGGAAAGAAATCTTATTAGAACAGAAAAGCAGACAAACAGTACAGCTGGTGCTAAGGCATGGTACGGATGAGTCAAATTCTGCTTCAAACACCTAAGCACTACATCAAAACTCTAAAGCCGCGGAAATCTATGCGATTCCTTTTCAATATATTATTATTTCATTGATTAGTAATCAGGACGTTCGAGAATGATCTTTGCAATCATTGCTTCCCTAAGATTTATTTTCCGAACGCCCCTCTCCTTTCGTGATGCATTGTAATCGAAGGTGGTAATATCATCTTTTATAAACGTTTCCTGAGCCGACATGTGGGAAGGCGTTCCTTCAGGAGACAATTCTTCTTCTGTCATGTCCACATTCAGGAACGGAGTCAACGGTTTTTTTTGTTGCTTCTTCTGAGGCGTTACAGGTTTAGGCGAGCGAATATCAGTGGGAGTTTTTAGCTTCTTATTAGCTGTTTTGTCAGGGCGGGCATATGGTGATGTCTTCATCTCCATCTCACGAAAGATTTCTTTCATGCGATCCTCCATAGTAATATGTTTAGGAGATGCTTTTGGCTCTTCTGCATCTGCAGGGCTACCCGACATCCGCTTAGCCTCCTCCTGGCGTTGCTGTGCTTTTCTGGCCTGTTGTGCCTGGTATAAGAAATATGCAATTACAACCGCTACATAAATCAGGTTTTCCATAAGATGGGATTTAAATCCTTGTATTTTTTATTATCATATTATAGTTCCTCAGCAATATATATGCATTCCTGCTAAGATCTGAATCTGTTAATAAGGTAAAAAATCAGGGAGAGCACTATGCTTATAATGATGGAGGTGGCCAGGGGAAAATAAACTGTGAAGTTTTTCTTTCTAACAAGAATATCTCCAGGTAGTTTTCCAATCAGAGGAATTTTGTCGAACTGCATCAGCAGAATTCCAATAACTACAAAGGCTATTCCTGCAATGATCAGCACCTTACCTATTGAATGAATCTGCTCTTGCATCTGTTATTGAATTTCAAGCATAAAATTAATATGAAGCTAAGTTCTCTGGTAAAATATCATAAGCTTCAAAAGAAAAATTTTCTCTTTCTCACGTAATCCTTTGTGAAATTATTGTAAAAGCCAACGCAAAAATAGCGGGTATGGATTGCTTATAGAAAATAGATTTCTCAATGGTTACTGCCCCATATATACCTGCAATGATAATACAGGTTAGAAAAAAATAAGAAACATAGG
>JACCZV010000090.1 GCA_013695775.1 Chitinophagales bacterium
TTATCCACGTCTTTCTTTTTACCGGCCTCTTCATCTTGGTGGGGGCATTAAGGGGTAAAAGCTTATCAGGAATAGCATCTCTGGTGGTCTTTATAATTTGTGCTGCCAGCTTCTTCTTTTATTTTCCTGAAAGCACAAATTATACTGTTTCAGAAAAAGTAAAAAACAATTACGCAGACTTTCAAATGCTGAATTATTATTTGATGGCTCCTTTCAGCACCCATAATTTCGAACAGCCAGCAACTATTCAGGAGTATTTCCGGTATGTGAACAACGTTCTTTATCAGAGCCGGGCAGCATTTTCAGTTATGGCTTTCATCGGATTCGCTTATATGTATCATTATCTTAATTGGTTTTCTAAAACCTCCATCATTCAATGGCATAATATCTCCCGTACCCGTCTGGCTGCAATCATAGTCATTTGGCTGGCATCCATTGCGTTGTATACCTATGATTATAAAACCGGGTTGAAATGGCTTTTTTTCCTGAGCTTTTCTCATGTGTTGCTTGAGTTCCCATTGAACCATTTAACCTTCGCTACCATCGGTAAGGAACTCCGGGCTATCTTTTCAGGCCAGAGAGCAGTCATAGCAAAATGATGTTAGCGGTGCACAATTACTTTATATAATTTTTATTTGGGATTTTTCCATTGCCACTATTTTACGTATAAAGATTCTTTCTTCTTCATTATCCTTTACATACATTTGGGCTCGTTTAAAAAGCGCCTGTATCAGGCTCTTAGAAGCAAAAAATCTTACGCGTGATGGAACAATATTTTAAGTGGCATTCCCCCATATTAGGGCGAGAATCGGAGATGATTGTATTTGGAGACCGTGGCTACCCCCTCATCATCTTTCCAACTTCTATGGGACGTTATTATCAATGTAAGGATTTTAAATTGATGGATAGCATCAACAGTTATATTGACAATGGTTATGTGAAAGCTTATTGCGTTGATAGCATAGATGAAGATAGCTGGTACAATAAAAAAATTCATCCCTCCGAGCGGGTGCATAATCACACCATTTACGACAGATTTATTCATGACGAGATAATCCCTCGTGCCTTATATGAAACAGGTCATTCAAGGGTTGCTGTAGCAGGCTGCAGTTTCGGTGGGTATCATTCGGCGAATTTTGCTTTCAGATATCCTGAGAAGGTCGGATACCTTTTCAGCATGAGCGGTTCCTTCAACATTAAGCCACAGATGGATACTTACTACGATAATCAGGTCTATTTTAACAATCCTCCTGATTACTTGCCGGCATTAGAAAACCCAGCCTTGTATGATATTGGCATCGTGCTGGGAGTAGGTGAACATGATATTTGCCTTCAGGCCAACAAACAGATGTCACAGATTCTGCAAAAAAAAGGAGTAAGCCATTGGCTTGATGTAAGAAAGGGTGCAGTACATGACTGGCCGGTTTGGCGGGAAATGTTTCCGCATTATATTTCGCAAATGAAATTTGACGGGTAGATTCAAATGATGAGTAATGTTAGCTTGCCTGATATGATGCTATGCAGCTTTTAGTTTGCGGTTAAATTTAAGAGCTATTTGAATGTTAAAATAAGGTGTTATTTCACCAGAGGTGCAGTCTAACCCTTTGTGCGGTAAGGCTCCCTTCTCCTTTGGAGAAGGGATAGGGGATGAGGAAAATCGGGCAAGCAATTTTGTATACTCCAAAACAGGTTTTAAGAATTAACAAAACTTATTTAAATATTAGCATGAAAAAAATAGGAATTTTGTTTGGCATGGAGCGGACCTTTCCGCAGGCCTTCATTGAAAGGGTGAATGCTAAAAATGTTGACGGAATTGTGGCCGAGCCCGTGCGCATAGATAAGGTAGCTCAGGGTTATCCGACCGATTATGATGTAATCATTGACCGCATTTCGCAGGATGTCCCTTTCTTCCGCACCTATCTGAAAAACGCAGCCCTGTGCGGCACTGCTGTGGTCAACAATCCCTTCTGGTGGAGCGCCGATGATAAATTTTTTAATAATTGCCTTGCGGTGAAAATAGGAGTTCCGGTACCGAAAACTGTTATTCTGCCCTCGCATGAACGACCCGATGACACTACGGAAGATTCTTTTTCTAACCTCGCCTCACCGCTGGATTGGGAGGCAATGCTGTCGTATGTCGGTTTTCCGGCCTACATGAAACCTTATTCAGGTGGCGGCTGGAAAAGTGTTTACAAAATCAGCAATATGGGAGAGCTCTTTGAAAAACATGCTGAAACCGGCCAGCTTGTGATGTTGCTGCAGGAAGAGATTCAGTTCGATGCCTACTTTCGCTGTTATTGCCTGGGTGGAAAATACGTGCGTCTCATGCATTACGAACCACGCAACCCTCATCACCTTCGATACAGCGCATTTCAAAATGTTTCAGAAGAATTATTACAAACTATACATGATTATGTATTAAAGCTCAATCAGGCTCTGGGTTATGATTTTAATACTGTGGAATTTGCAATCAGAGATGGGATACCTTATGCTATTGATTTTTGCAATCCCTCGCCGGATGCCGACCGCAATTCAGTTGGAGATGAAAACTTTGATTGGGTAGTAGAGAATGCTGCAAACATGGCCATCGAAAAGGCTGTGGCGCATCGTGAAGATGAAGACAACCTTACTTGGGGAACCTATATGAAAAAGGCCGCCCAGGGCAAAGGAATTACAGCAGAGATGTAGATACACAGGTTTACTGATTTGCAAAGAAGAATAACTTATATAATGCTAAAAATGGAGACGACTAAAAAGAAAAAACATTTGACACAGTCAAGATGATGCGTGAAATAAGGGATAGAATAAGTGCAGAAACTCAGAATATGACTTTTAAGGAACTGAAAGTTTATATAGATAAAGAATTCTCTATGAGTAAAGCGGTTAGGACAGTAAATTAATCAGAACACTACAGAAAATGGAAATCCTCCCTATCCTTAAGCCCGCTATTACCAATATTTACAAAATTAATATTGTTAATTTCAGTAAATTCACGGTAGGTCAGGATTATTAAGAACAACACCATAAAAAATGAACAATAAGCTTTTCACGATAGGAATAGAAGAGGAATTCATGCTTATTGATCCTGTAAGCAGGGAACTTGTGTCGCACATGCACGAGGTCGTGGAAGGTGGAAAGACTATTTTAAATGAGCAGGTAAAAGCTGAGATGCATAAAGCCGTGGTTGAAGTGGGCACCAACATCTGCCACGATGTGAAAGAGGCGCGCAGAGAGGTCACCCATCTTCGAAGCATCATCGGAAATATTGCCAGAAACCAGAATTGCCTCATAGGTGCCGCAGGAGCCCATCCATTCTCCCGCTGGCAGGATGCCCTTATTACTCAGCTTCCACGCTATCAGGACATCGTAAACGAGATGCAGGACGCTGCACGCTCAAACCTGATATTCGGCCTTCATGTGCATGTAGGGATAGATTCCCGAGAAACGGGAGTGCAGATAATGAATGGTGTGCGATACCTGCTGCCCCATATATTCGCACTCTCTACTAATTCACCTTTCTGGCTTGGCAGAAAAACTGGTTTTAAATCTTACCGGTCAAAGGTCTTTGATAAATTTCCACGCACCGGCATTCCTGAAACTTTCAACAGCGCCTCCGAATTTGATGAGTATATAGCATTGCTGGTGAAAACAGGGTGTATAGACAATGGAAAAAAAATTTGGTGGGACCTTCGGCTACATCCTGTCTTCAGCACCCTGGAATTTCGCATCTGCGATGTGCCAATGAGAGTTGACGAGACCATTGCGCTGGCCGCTGTCATGCAGGCTGTAGTGGCAAAGCAATATAAGCTGATGCAGCAAAACCTCAGCTTCAGGAATTACAAGCGTGCCCTCATCAATGAAAACAAATGGCGTGCAGCCCGGTATGGCATCGAAGGCAAGATGATCGATTTCGGAAAAGAGATGGAAGTGCCCTTTGGATTCTTAGGAGAAGAGCTGATCAATTTTGTGGATGATGTGGTTGATGATTTAAACTCTCGCGAGGAGGTAAATTATCTCAGAACTATTATGGAGCGCGGCACGGGTGCTGACCGGCAGTTGAAAGTATTTGAAGAAACTCAGGATCTTAAACAAGTGGTGGATTATATCGTTGCGGAAACAAATGTGGGATTGAACTAAGTGTTTCCATGTTGCAATTGCACCTTCTGTAGCAGAAATATTTATTGGTACAGTGACAGTGATCCGACAAATAGCCCTTAAATTTCTCTGCCATACCCTGTGAACTAACAATATTATAGTTCCCTCCATAAGCCGAATTCGTAACGTTGCCTAATTCGCGCACGTTTCATTTTAACCCGCAACTCAGATAACAACATTTTCCAGTGATTAACTTACCGAAAGGTAAAGGCGTTGTTTCCCCCCTTAATTTATCTTTGAACCTTTCACCCTCATTTTGGATTAACATTTGGTAAGATTAGATGAAAGCAAGTCAAGTTTTAGTTAAATAATGGATCAGCCATCAATCAGAGTTGCAGTTCTCGATCTTTATAACCGCGTAACGAATGAGGGCATGCGTGGCATACGCGCATTATTATATAATGAAAGAAAAAGAACTGATGCCCGGGTCAGATGGGATCTGTATGATATTCGGAACGCAGAAGAAATTCCTGATACCAGCTACGACGTTTATATTTCCTCTGGCGGTCCTGGTAGCCCGCTTCAAAGTGGAGAGCCCTGGGAAAATAAATATTTTAACTTAATAGACAAACTCTGGGAACATAACCTAAAGAACAACGATCAGAAGAAGCATGTCTTTTTTATCTGCCACTCATTTCAATTGATCTGCAGGCACTGGAAGGTTGGTGAGGTGACGAAAAGACGCTCCACTGCTTTCGGTGTTTTCCCCATTCATCAGACCGATGATGGGGAGGCTGAACCACTGTTTGAAAAACTCCCCGAGCCTTTTTATGCTGTTGACTCACGCGATTACCAGGTGGTG
>JACCZV010000099.1 GCA_013695775.1 Chitinophagales bacterium
ACCCATCGCTACAAATGGACAATAATATATGACAATATCTCCCGCAACTATGAACTCGTTGTTCATGATACTGCAAAACAAATTTATTCGCTTGATGAACGAAACGGTATAGATATCGTGGGCACAATTTCAGGTAACCGGTTCATCAGTCGTTTTTCCTTATCAGGAAATCTTTTTGAAAGCAAATATCATCTTGTTACGCGGGATGAGATGACCTTTGAGCTCAGCACTGGTAATGATGTCTGTCAGTGGACCACAGGAAATGTATCCTCAGATAAGGATACCATTCCGGTGGTTCAGGTATTTTATGTAGACCATGTTCAATATGCGGGGTTGAAACGGATGAAACAATAAGAATAAAGTAGTCTCTATAAAGCCTAAGCTGCTGCAGTCCTTCGATATTGGTTTTTCTATCTTTGCAAAAAAAGATCCACTATGCAACGAGGGCCGGTTTCACAGTTTATGGCAAAGAATTACCGGCATTTTAATGCCGCTGCGTTGATGGATGCTGCTGAAGCTTATGACAGTCATCTAAAGGAGGGGGGGAAAATGCTGATCACCTTAGCAGGAGCTATGAGCACTGCTGAGATAGGAATTTCTCTTGCAGAAATGATCAGGCAGGATAAGGTGCAGATCATTTCGTGCACAGGAGCGAATCTGGAAGAGGATATAATGAATCTTGTAGCTCACAATCATTATAAGCGGGTTCCAAATTACCGTGACCTGACACCTCAGGATGAGTGGAACCTGCTGGAAAACCATTATAACAGAGTTACCGATACCTGCATCCCTGAAGAGGAGGCCTTCAGACGTTTACAAAAACACATACATAAGATCTGGAAAGATGCAGAGCAAAGGGGCGAGCGTCATTTCCCGCATGAATATATGTATCAAATGTTGCTTAGTGGAGTGCTGGAACAGCATTATGAGATTGATCCGAAAAATTCGTGGATGCTTGCGGCCGCAGAAAAAAATCTTCCTATTGTTGTTCCCGGTTGGGAAGATTCCACAATGGGAAACATCTTCGCCAGCTATGTCATCAAAGATCAGCTAAAAGCTTCCACCATGAAATCAGGAATTGAGTATATGGTCTGGCTTGCCGACTGGTACAGAAAAAATTCCTCGGGCAAAGGAGTAGGATTTTTTCAGGTAGGAGGAGGGATTGCGGGTGACTTTCCCATATGTGTGGTACCTATGATGTACCAGGACCTGGAGTGGCATGATGTTCCGTTCTGGAGCTACTTCTGCCAGGTTTCAGATTCAACAACAAGCTTTGGGTCTTATAGTGGGGCCGTTCCCAATGAAAAGATCACATGGGGTAAGCTTGATATAAATACACCAAAATTTATTATTGAATCGGATGCGAGCATTGTAGTGCCACTGATTTTTGGCTGGTTGCTGGGCTGGTGAGGATTTAACCATACATAGGTTATATAATTATGAAAAATATTTCAAGAATATTAAGTCCTCCCCGTACGGCAATGGAGGTTTTTAACCTTTTGCCTGAAGGGACCTTATCAGAAGTGGTTGATAATATTCTTTATATGTCTCCAGCAGCATCACACGAACATCAAAGAATTTCGAGAATCCTTTTAACCCAAATGCACATCTTCATTGAGAAAAAAAAGCTCGGCGAGGTTTTCAATGCCCCTTTAGATGTTTTGCTTGATAAGGAGAATGCATTTCAACCTGATATTATTTTCATCAGCAAAGAAAATAAGGGGAAACTGATTCCAGGCGGTGGCTTCGAAGGGGTTCCGGATTTGGTAATTGAAATTCTTTCTTCGTTCAACAAAAATCATGATCTGGTTAAGAAGAAAAAAGTATATGAACAGGTTGGAGTAAAAGAATATTGGGTGATTGATCCTGTTACCAGAAAAGCAAGAGGTTTTACTCTTGACAATAATGCATTTCAATCTTTATCAGTAATCATTGGAAAGGTAAAATCAAACTTACTGAGAAAAACCTTTAATTTCTAATATAAGTTTTAGCATTGGAACCTTTGCTTATAGAATAATACCTAATTCCTTCAGGCATTTTATTGTAATTTCTTTTCCGATTAACTCAAAATTTTTTTGAGTGAATTCCGGTGCTTCATAATTGGTTGCGAAGAAATAAACATCTCCTCCCTTCTCAACATATCCTACAAACCAGCCAACATTCAATTTGCTATCAACCGTTTCATTTCCTTTCATCTCTGTCCAACCCGTTTTGCCGCTGAGCTTATAATCAGGCACCTCCTCCAATATCAACATCTTCTTTACTCTATTTACTGATTCTGGTGAGAAGTGATATGTATTACGGTAGAAATCCCTTATAAATTCAATTTGTTCATCGCAGGAAATTCTTAACCCTCCTGATAACCAAAGACTGTCAACAGGGCCATCCATTGTCTTATTTCCATAATGCAGCAGGTTAAGATATTGCTGCATTTTAGGAGCTGTAATACGCCGGGCAACTTCCTGAAAATACCAGAGCGTGGAGTTACGGAAGGCTTTCTGCAAACTTTGATTATGGTTCCACGCAGGAACAATCCGAACAATACTATCCCATTGAATTACATGATTCTCATCGGGAAGAGCTCCTGTTTGAAGCCCAACGAGCGAAATAAAAATGTTGAAGGTCGAGGCGGGAATGAATCGCTGACTGCACCGATCAGGGTTATAGTCAATAAATTGTGAATTTCTGGAATCGAATACTTCAAAGCAGCCCTTTACCTTATATGCGTCGAAATACTTTTTTAATTCAGGATGATGATCGCCAGTGGAGTTGCACGAAAAAGAATTTATTGTGATTACAGCACCAACGAGAAGACAAGCAAACCTGAACTGCTGCAAATGTTCGAGTACTTGCGAAGGCTGGGAATTCATTCTTCGTCCAGCCTGATACAAATGTCCATTTGAAAATATATTGTTGATGTTAAGAACCAACCTTAAATTGAACGTCGAGCCGAAACACTGCTGATGGTTAAACTTAGATGAAATTTCACTGTCTAGATAAAGTCTAATTCAATCCTATCCTAAAATGGGGTGCTTATAGTGCGCTTCTTATATAATTACTCTCTGGTATTAACTTTAGTTTTAAAAGGAAATTTACTGATCAGAAACAAACCAAAAGAAGCAATGTCGTAGCTGTCCTTATTTATCTAAATTTCGATACCATCTGATTGAAGGATGATTTTTACATTTACTAAAATTCTCTTTGAAGTCTTTGTAGTAGGTTGATGGGGTAGGTTTAGTGTCTAATGTATCTAACGTAGCCAGAGCGTAGAAAATACTTATAGCTTCCATTCTATGGTCAACCTTTACAGAAAAATTTGGCTTTCCGGATACGAATGAGATATAAAATATTAGTGATAGGGTTAAAGAAAACTTTGCCATAGGTAGTAGTGTCTTGTATCTTGCATACAACTCATATATTGCCCTTCGCTAAATACAAAATCTAGCTAATAC
>JACCZV010000109.1 GCA_013695775.1 Chitinophagales bacterium
GGAACAAATTCCTGTTTTGAAAATAGACGCGTAATTTTTCTCAATAATCTATATGGCAAAGCTTCATCCTCAAACCCTTAAATATTTATCGGGTTTAAAAAGAAATAACAACAAAGAGTGGTTTGAGAAGAACAGGCCACTTTACGAATCAGTGCGGAACGATTTCATTTTTTTAGTTGAAGCAGTGATTAATAAATTAAGAAAAATTGATCCTTCGCTGGGCGATATTGACCCAAAGAGTTGCTTGTTCCGTATTAATCGTGATGTTCGTTTTTCTAAGGATAAATCACCTTACAAGATAAATATGGCCGCCTCGATAAGCAAAGGGGGCAGAAATTCCGGATCAGCTGGTTATTATCTGCACGTGCAGCCCGGTCAAAATTACATCGGCGGCGGGATTTGGATGCCTGAACGAGAGCGCCTTGGAAAAATCCGCCAGGAAATAGATTATAACTTTTCAGGTTTTAAAAAGATAGTCGAATCTATACATTTTAAGAAATTATTTGGCGGATTAGATCTGGAGGGAAAACTTGCCCGGCCACCCAAAAACCATTCTCCGGAAAATCCTGCTGTTGAATATTTAAAGTTAAAGAGTTACATCGCAGGCATAGAGCTAACTGATGAAGAAGCGCTATCAGAGAAGTATCTAACCAAGATTGTAGAAACCTTCAAAAAAATGAATCCATTGGTTACGTACTTAAATAGGGCAATGGATTAATATATTGTCGTTACCTGAAATAATTTCCGTTATTCTATCTGAATTCGGATATACTGACCGGTCTGTTCCTCATTTTATGAAACTATGGCGGTAAATAATCAATGGTATATGTGTTGCTCCTTTCCGTTCAAACAAAAAAAGTAAAGCCATGACACTCGTAAAATTTAAAAACAATGTGCATCCTGCGAACAGGTGGATGAACAATCCTCTTGATGCCTTCTTCGGCAATAATTTTTATAGTGAAATTAACCCCGAAAAGTTCGCGTATACACCCCCGGTGAATGTTAAAGAGGGAACGGATGATTTTCAACTTGAATTGGTTGCCCCAGGCAGAAATAAAGACAATTTCAATATTAAGCTAGATAATAATCAACTAACAATTTCAAGTCAGGTGCAGAAAAGAGAAGATGAAGCGAATGAAAAATGGACGAGAAAAGAATATGCGTATGCTTCATTCAGCCGCTCATTCCATTTGTCTGAAGATGTTGATGGATCAAAAATCAGTGCGCAGTATACTGATGGTGTTTTAAGGATATCAATTCCGAAAAAAGAACAGGCCAAAGAAAAACCGTCAACAGAGATTAAAGTATCTTAAAAAAATAGCTGTTAACATAATGAGCAGGCGGTCTATACACCGCCTGCTTATTTCTATTAAGGAATTATATCTATATAGCTTTATACTTTAAAAAGATCACCTTGCTTTTCTCTTAGATTCAAAGTCCAGCAGCCATTTTTTTTTCCAAAGTCCCCCACCATAACCTACTAAGGTGCCATTACTTCCAATAACCCTATGGCATGGGATGAGAATCGCGATGGGGTTTTTTCCATTAGCCATGCCGACTGCTCTTATGATTTAATATCGCCTAGCGCAGTTGCAAGATATGAATATGACACCGTTTTGGCGAAGGGTATGGTACGTAACAGCTGCCATACCCTCTCCTGGAACATTGTACCAGACGGCTTTAGTTGAACAGTGAAAATTTCTCTATTGCCTGTGAAATATTCATTCAATTCTATTATACATTGATCAATTACTGGAGAAACGGATTCACTTATGGGTGAATATGAGATATTGTCTTTTTTCTTATCGAAACTAACTTCTTTAATTGCGGTGTCATCTGCAACTAATTTAAGCCATGCTACCGGTGAATGATAATATGAGAAATAATTCATCTCAACAGCTAATGACGTTACTGTAGTTTTAATAAAGATGTTAAGTATAGTTCTATTTATATCCTAACAGCTTCAGCATGCTTGCAGATGATTGTTGCTTCGCGAAGAGCCTATCACGTAATGCACCATTTTTATCACGGTCAATTAACACAACCTTAGGAGCGGGTATCAGGCAGTGTTTAATTCCACCATATCCGGAGAGCTGATCCTGGTAAGCACCTGTATGAAAAAAGCCAATATAGAGGGGTTCCCCATTGTTGTTTTTAGGAAGAAACACCTGATTGATGTGGACCTCTGAATTATAGTAATCCTGGCTGTCGCAGGTTAGCCCGCCCAGATTTACTTTTTGATAATCCTCATTCCACTTGTTGATGGGCAACATTAGAAAACGCTGACCGATGCCCCAGGTATCCGGAAGTGTGGTGATGAATGAACTGTCAATCATGTACCACAGCTCTGCATCATTCTGTTGTTTTTGGGCAATAACCTTATATAGGTTAGCGCCGCTTTCGCCTACTGTATAACTTCCGAATTCAGTAAAAATATTCGGTACCGGTATTTTATTCTTCTTGCATGCATTCTTTATC
>JACCZV010000114.1 GCA_013695775.1 Chitinophagales bacterium
GTTAACTTCGGGGGAAGCAAAGACCGATTCTTGAACAAGTATAAGAATAAGAAAAGAGATGAATGCAGGCGTAATTTTCTTTTTCATGATTATTATTTAAAGTTAGTGAAGCCGCAAATGTATATAAAATCTATAGAAAAGGTAGAATTGTAAAATTATTTTTTTTCTTAATTATGAATTCGGAGTATGTCGGCAGATGAATATTGAGAACTTGGTCCTACAGGAGGAGAAATTGGAGTACTATGAAGATCCTCCTAATGAATACCAATATTACTCTTCATTTGAAGATATGAATCTATTAAAAAGAGATATTTTTCTCAATAACCAAAACGATAAAATAATCCACGCGAACCCAAAGCAATAGCCTGCTATCACATCTGTTGGATAGTGAACATGCAGGATGATCCGGCTAAGCCCGATCAATAAAGAGAACAATAGTAGTAGGATTGAGATGATCCATTTCGGCCATATGTTCATCTTTCCATCAACAATAAGATAAATTAATACACAGCTAAAAACGAATGAGGAGATGGCATGTCCACTGGGGAAACTGAATGTGGTGATCCCTTTCACAAAGTGTGAATCAGGCCGGCTTCGGTGAAAAAACTCCTTCATCACAAACGTTAAAGCCGTGCTCGTTAATGCTATTACTGAAATATCAATGGCTTGTCTTAGTTTCCTTTTAGATATCAGGTAAGCAATCAATAAGAGATAGGCGGGCAATAAGAAATTTCTGGAACCGAAAAAGGTCGTTACCTGCATCAGATGAATGAGGCTAAGGTTTGAGAATGGCGATAATAAACCAAATACCCTTTTGTCGAATCCGTTTTCATTTTCAAAAACCGCTTCTTCGGCAATCAGGCCGAACAAGAAAAGCGAAAGGATGAACATGGCAATGACGACAAGCATTTTAAGTGTCACTGCCTCTAAAAAATTTTTTAGTTTTTCTTTCACCTCATCACATTATATTTTAGCATGTACAAGCAAACGGGTGCAGCTATATTCCTGCATCTTATATATAATTCAACAAAGCTTTCTCTTGTGGCTTATCGGCAGGAAGCATGACTCTTAGAGATGCCGGAAGAATTTTCGCATTCAACCCCTTTACCTTTCCCCGGTATTCACCATCAACCTGGAAGTAAGCATGGTGACGGGTGGCGATAGTAACCTGCTGTGCTTGTATAATCTCGATTTTATCCGGATCAAAAGGCTTATGGGTGATCACCATCTTTAACAGTTCCCATACAGATAGTTTTCGTATAATTACCAGCTCAAACTTACCATCATAAAGGTCACCTTCAGGATTAATGATGGCTCCGGTTCCGTAAGTACGGGAATTAGCCACTACCACCATATATGCACTTCGCACGATGTGATCGTCAGTGGTTGTTATTTCAACCAGCATATATCTTTTCTCTGACAACACTCGGAAGATTGCCTTGGTGTATCCCCACATTCCCCGACCCTCGTTTTTGTCATAATGTTTTATGAGCAAAGCATTCAGGCCAATGTCGCTAAGGTGAATTGATATTTCCTTATCATTGATCATAATCACATCAATATTCTTCAAGACGCCGTTATTTATTACTTCTATAGCCTCATTCAAATCCACGGGGATGCCAAGCTCCCGAGCCATTCCATTTGCCGACCCTGCCGGAACAATGCCTAACGTGATGGTAGTGTTGAGTAGTTGCTCGGCAACCATCTTAATAGTGCCATCACCGCCCACAGCAATCACTTTATCGGGTTTATGATTGTCAATATTTTCTTTTATTTCGGTTTCATCATTCTTGCCGTTCAGAATATGAAGGGTTATTTGGTGGGGACTATTGCTAAAGCGATTTTGAATTTCAGTTTCCCAATCCTGGTTTTGCTTGCCTCCGGAAATTGGATTGATTACAAATAGTAATTTTAATTGCTCGTTAATAGCCATATTACTGCGCAACATTAATTGAAACTCATAGATGCAAACTACTAAAACTAAATACAACAATACAAAGACGGAGGAAGTCCGGATCACATGGAGGCAAAAGTTTATGGAATGGCTTCGGCTGAGCAGCGAACTAACTGTAAAACTCTATCATGGATATGGCAACGCTCAACATTCTATTATTTTCGGCCATGTCCTTTCTCTGCGTCCCTTATCCCGAAAAAATTACAGAAAAAATTTTCTTATCAACCTACTCGCATTAATCCGACTGTTTATTGTAAGGCCTGTAGAGGGGGCTCAGTTACGTTTAAGATCCGGCAAAGCATTGATAACGGAGACCACCGATGCAGGAGGCTTTTTTAAATTTGAATGGGAAACTGAAGATCCTTCTGCATTCGGATGGCAGGAGGTAGAAGTAGAATTACTAAATGCTGCCGGTGAGGTAATAAAAGTAGGTCGTGGTTCAGTGTTCATCCCGCACCTTACGCAGTATGCATTTATCTCCGATATAGATGACACTTTTCTAATTTCTCATTCGTCAAGCCTTCGTAAGAGGTTGTTTGTTTTATTTACTAACAATCCTCGCAGCAGAAGGCCATTTGAAGGTGTAGTAAATCATTACCGTTTGCTGATGAATGCACAGACAAATGAAGCAGAGCCGAATCCTTTCTTTTATGTATCAAGCAGCGAATGGAACTTGTATGACTACTTGGTGGAATTTACCAGGGTAAATAAATTGCCGGAAGGAGTGTTCTTGTTGAACACCTTAAAGGTTTTTAGCCAGATGATGAAGACAGGCCAGAACAACCATGGTACAAAATTTACCCGCATTGTTCGGATACTGGAGGCTTTTCCAAATCAAAAATTTATTTTACTGGGCGACAGCTCACAGCACGATCCCGATATATATGCCTCTATTGTGGAACATTTTCCGGGAAAGATACACGTGGTATACATCAGGGATACTTATCATGCGAATAAGGAAAAAGTAGAGAAGATCTTAGCTAAGCTCGAAAAGGCTGGCGTACAGTTTTCTTTCTTTAATCACAGTGCAGATGCTATAAAGCATTCGAAAGAGATTGGATTAATTGAATAACCTGTGGGAGCAGCACTCCAGAACTACTTTCTAAATTATAGATGGTTAATGAAAAATTTTCTTCCAATTCTGATCTCTTATTTGATAATTCAGCAGAATTTAATTGATCGGGTTCAGGCGCAACCTTTATATATTCCACGAAACGTGGCTGAAGCCTTTGAAAATAAAACGCGGGCACCAGAGGGAAATCCAGGAATAAATTACTGGCAGAACCGTGGAGATTATGCCTTAAAAATTTCCTTTGACCCCGAATCACTGTTGCTGAATGGAAAAGAAACGATTACTTATTACAATGACAGCCCTGACACACTGAAAAAAGTTGTCATTCATCTTTATCCTAATTTTTATAAAAAAGGCTTTGCACGCAACTATCCTATTAATCGTGAAGATGAAAATGAGGGAGTGACCCTTGAATCATTGTCCATAGGCAAAGAACAATTCGAAATCACAGAGACCGCTAAGGTGAGCTACAGCGGCACGAATCTTACAGTATTACCAGATGCTTATATTTTACCGAAAAGCAAAACAGTTTTTAATATCAGCTGGCATTATACTGTGAATAAGGGATCGCACGTAAGAACAGGTCTTGTGGATTCATCCACCTTTTTCCTCGCATACACTTTTCCGCGAATAGCTGTATATGATGACATTGATGGTTGGAATGAATGGGATTATGTGGGTATGCAGGAATTTTATAACGACTGGGGATCTTTTGATGCTGAAATATCTGTTCCACGTGGCTTCATAGTTTGGGCAACAGGTGAATTGCAAAATGCTGCAGAAGTTCTTAGCAGGAATTGTTTTAGCAGATATCAACGTGCACTTATTTCAGATCAGATAGTTCATATCATTGATAGTTCCGATTACAAATCAGGAATTGTAACGGCTGATGCCTCGCAACTCACATGGAAATTCAATGCGAAAGATGTTACCGATTTTGCTTTCGCTTTAAGTAACCATTATTTATGGGATGGAAGCTCCATCACAGTGGATTCTGCAATTGGCAGAAGGGTTTTTGTTGATGCTGCTTACAACAAAGATTCGAAAGATTTCTTTGAGGTGGCTGATGTAGCAAGGAAATGTATTGACATCATGAGCCACAAGTATCCAGCGGTTCCCTTTCCATTTCCCAAACAAACCATTTTCAACGGGCTTGATCAGATGGAATATCCTATGATGGTGAACGATAACTCAACTGATACCAGGGAGGAGATGGTGCAGCTTACATCACATGAGATAATACATGCCTACTTTCCTTTTTATGTAGGAACAAATGAAACCAAATACGCTTGGATGGATGAGGGGTGGGCTACAATTGGAGAGTCTGTTATTTCCCCCATGCTCGGCGAGCCGGAAGACGATGGCATCTACATGCGTAGCAGCTATGAGAGAATAGCCGGCACTGATGAGGAGATGCCGATGATTACAAATTCGCAATTAATTTATGGTGGAACATATTTCACCAATTCTTATGGTAAGGCTGGAATCTTTTATTGGGCGCTGCAGCATCTGCTTGGCGATGAACTTTTCTTTAATGCTTTGCATGAATATATAAATCGATGGCATGGCAAACATCCTACACCTTATGATTTCTTCAACACATTCAACAACGTCTCAGGTAAAGATCTGAATTGGTTTATCAGACCCTGGTTTTTTGAAACCGGTTATCCCGATCTTGCTATTAAAGAAGTGAGTTTTCTAAATGCGAAATGGAAAGTGATAGTTGAGCGAAAAGGAATTATTCCCGTGCCTGTGTTTCTTACTTATATTTTTCAGAATGATTCCACCATTGAAGTTGATGCAACTGCTGAAGTTTGGCAAGAGGGTAAAACAGAATTTGTAATAGAAAAGTACTTATCAGGAAAATTAAAAGAGGTGAGACTTGGGAGCAGCTATGTTCCCGATATAAATCATGATGACAACCGGTGGGAAATCAACAATTCACGGTAAGAAAAAATGCTGTAAGTTGATAAACCATGAGGCTGGTTCTCTTTCAGTTACAAAAAGCGGAATTTATCTTAGAGATAATTTGTTCCCGATAACTGAATTAATTTTGCCCTTCACTGCCTGAATAATTTCTATAAACAAAATAATAATTAGATGAATGAAGTATTTATTATGTCAATAGCCCGAACACCAATTGGTAGTTTAGGGGGTGTTATCTCCACCATCACTGCACCGCAGTTGGGTGCTATAGCAATAAAAGCAGCGATGCAGCGCGCGAAAATTAATCCTGACCAGGTGCAGGAAGTTTATATGGGCAACGTGCTTAGTGCAAATGTGGGCCAGGCCCCTGCTCAACAGGCTTCTATTGCTGCAGGAATCCCAACCAATACTCCCTGCACCACCATTAATAAAGTATGTGCTTCGGGAATGAAGTCTATCATGCTCGGCGCACAATCCATCATGATGGGCGTAAATGACGTTGTAGTGGCCGGCGGAATGGAAAGCATGTCGAATACTCCTTACTATCT
>JACCZV010000122.1 GCA_013695775.1 Chitinophagales bacterium
CACCATGATAATCGAATGCAAAATCCTCAATGGGTGAATCATACGCTTTGGAAACATCCTTATTAAAATCACTTAATATTGGAAAGTTAAGCCCATTCATTTCTTTGAATTTTGCATTTGTATAAAAAGAATCAACACTAATGACTACAACTTCAGTATCCAGTTGTTTGTAGAATTGAAAGTTGTCGCGCACTTCATATAGCTCACGGGTGCATGTACTGGGAGAAGTCAAATGGGAAAAAAAGCAACACCACCTTTTTACCTCTGAAGCTGTTAAAGGATATTTTATTCTTTTCGGTATCATATAATGAGAACTCAGGGGTAGGTGCCCCAACAGAGATAGGCATAATATTTCAAATATTGAGTTAGTAAACTGGCTAAATTAAATATACCTGCCATGCATATGCCTTTTAAATTTCTATTTTGCGTTTTAAAGAAGAATAAGAAAAACACTCAAATTCATGAAAAGGCTTTTAACTGAGTTCATCGGAACGTTTTTTCTTGTATTTACAATTGGCGGAGCTGTGGCCTCGGGAAGTACGCTCGCCCCACTTGCAATTGGCGGCATTTTGATGGTCATGATCTTTGCCGGTGGTCACATCAGTGGAGCACATTATAATCCTGCGGTATCATTAGCTATGGTAATTCGCCGGAAGATGAAAATATCAGAGATGTTTCTCTATTGGATTGCCCAACTTATGGGAGGATTCGTGGGTGCCCTTACAAGCCATGTAATTACCGGCAAGAATGAATCAACGGTAATGGGTCCGGCATTTAATCTTACACCATCAATGCCGCTATTAGCTGAATTACTTGGCACCTTTGCCCTTACATATGTTGTGCTTAACGTGGCCACGGCGAAAGATAACGCTGGCAATTCTTTTTATGGTTTGGCGATAGGTTTTACCGTAATGGCTATGGCGGTGGCCATAGGAGGAATATCGGGTGGAGCATTTAATCCGGCGGTCGGTATTGGCAGATCAGTAGCTAACCTTTTAATTGGCTCAGGAGCTAGTATTGGCAATGCCTGGATATACATTATAGGACCTCTTGCCGGAGCAACACTTGCGGCTTACACCTTTAAGTACTTGTATGCTGGTGATGACTAAAGCAGTGACTTTCTTATGCTAATTAAATTTCACAAACTTCTCGACCCATCTTTTCTCACCTGCTTTGGCCTCAACCAGATACATCCCATCTGGTAGTGATTCAACTGAGAGAGAAAATTCTGAACCAGCAGAAGTTATTTTACTACTATAAACTATTTGTCCGCTGGAATTTGTAACAGTTGCTTCAATCACTTTTACATCATCAAGTGTAAAATGAAGAGCATCTTTAACCGGGTTGGGGTATAGAGATAATATACCGTCCCCATAATTGAAAACTTCCTGAACACCTGTGATATCGTTCAATCCTATGGTCCAAATGCCGCGAGCAAATGTTCCGGCAATCAGCGTGTTGAAAGCAGGATTCAATTCAATATCATAAACGGCCATCATAGGCATATTGCTTCCTAAACGGTTCCAGTTCAAACCACCGTTGTTGGTATAATAAACCCCGGCATCCGTAGCTACTATAAGCCGATACTCCGCACCCGGCATTATAAGAATGTCATTCACCCCCATCTGGGGCAGATCACCGGAAATGTCTGTCCATGTCTGGCCGTTATCAGTGCTTTTATGTACATGAGGAATAAAATCATTGTACTTATAACCACTGTGCGTTACATATACCGTGGTTGCATCACTAGGGGAAGCTGCTATTGAAGTAACATACCGGTCCGGCAAGGCAGAGGTTACATTGTTCCATATTCCTCCGATTGTGGAGGACCAGACATTCCCATCACTTGTGCCCGCATATAGGAAATTTTCATTCAAGGATGATTGTGAAATGGTAGTTATCACATGAAAACGATCTTCATAGATAATACCATCTGTCAGGTCAGTACTAATCGCTGACCAGTAACCCCCTGGGGCCCCAATCATCTCGTATATCCTGTAAGTCCCACAAAAAAACCGGGTGTGATCTTGCGGCGACATTATGTATGGCATATCCCAGCTTCTTCGGTCGCTCTCATCAATTCCATTGGTAAAATCAAAATAATCAAACCCCCCATTGGCTGTATAAGCAAGGCCTCCATTTTGGGTCTCCACATAAAACAGATTATTATTTATGGGATCGAATATGGGCTTAAAGCCATCTCCGCCATAGATACGTGACCAGTAATCAATAAATGAGGAATTGCCACCGGTGGTACCATTGTCCTGTGCACCACCAAATACATCAGCAGGCTGAAAGGGGTTGTATGCAACATGATAAAACTGCGTATTCGGAATATTTTCTGCATCAGTCCAGCTGTTGCAATCATCTGTGGTTTTATACATACCTCCGTCAGTACAATAGAAAAAGGTAGATCCATTCACGAAATCCATATAGTGACCATCAGCATGCACCTCATAAGTCCACCATGGGGGGGTAGCCTGGTTCCAGTATGTTCCGCCATTCATCGCTCGCTGAAGGTCGACACCGGGCACGTAAATCTCATCGTCATTTTGGGGATTAACATAAATTTTTCCAAAATACCAACCTTGTCCTCCATATGTTTCATTGCTAAAGTTGCCTGTAACATTGCTCCACGATGCGCCCCCATCAAGTGTCTTATAAATTCCCTGAACAAAATGCGTAGTATCTACAACCAGTGCGTATAATTTGCTAGAATTTTGTTTAGAAATGGCCAATCCTATTCTTCCTGTATTGAAAGTGGGTAAGCCATTCGTAAGCGTGCTCCATGTAATTCCGCCATCGGTCGTTTTATAAATGTGTGCATCAGGTCCATAGACAATGCTGAGCTGGTTTGACCTGATCCGGTTCCAACTTGAAGCATATATTATCTGCGCGTTCAATGGATCCATCACCATGTCTATAATGCCTGCATCTTCATCAACAAATAAAATTTGCTGCCAGCTTATACCTCCGTCCAGAGATTTATATAATCCCCTGTTAGAGCTCTCGAAAAAAGGGATGCCCATCGTAGAGGCGTAGATAGTATTTGAATTAGAGGGGTCAACAAGTATTTTAGAGACTATAGATTCTTCCGTCAATCCCATATGAACCCAGGTAGCACCCCCATCTACGCTCTTGTAAACGCCATCTCCAATAAACGGATAACCGCTGATGTTCAGGTCACCCGTGCCAACCCAAATAGTCTGGTGATTGTTTGGATCTATTGTTATCGCTCCTATTGCAAGATATGGTTGCGCATCGAATATTGGCAGCCAGGTAATACCGCCATCTGTGGTCTTAAAAATTCCCCCTGAAGCGTTGCCTGCGTATATCACGTTCTCATTCCCGGACTCAATTGCCATGCAATTTATTCTTCCTCCGATGTTACCGGGGCCTTCTAACGACCATAGTTGTTCATCACGTGCTGTATTTTTCCTTGCAATAGCATCCTTCATTCCTGCATCATAGGCCCGCGGATCTATGTACGCATCCGGATAAGATCTTATCAGGAAGAAGTCCTCATTGGCCTCCAGATTTTTTTCCTCTTTCCTTTCAGAAACAACTTCATTATTTATTGTAAGGATTGACCTTTTATCCTGATGAATAAAATTCCATATAGTGAAAATGGAAACAAAAATAATAGATAAGATAAGTAATGGTTTTCGCATACAACAATTCTTTTTAGATATATAAAATTACAGTTTCTAAATGAGGTGAAGGCTATAGCAAATCGGAACGAGGGTCATTCTTGTGTAAATTTATTTACAAGAAGATATTCACGATACTTTGCACATTATTAAATGATGCGTGGCCAAATAATATCACATCAGATTTGTGCGTCGCGGCTTAGCTCTGTAAAATATTGGTAGAAGTAAGGAATGGTTTCAATTCCTTTATAAAAATTGAAAAGACCATAATGCTCATTTGGTGAATGAAGCGCATCTGTATCGAGTCCAAAACCCATAAGCAGTGATTGAATGCCGAGAATATTTTTAAATGATGCGATCACAGGTATGCTTCCTCCTTCGAAGGTAGGTATTGCCTTTTTTCCAAAAGTTTTCTCCATCGCCTTACTCGCGGCATGATAGGCAATGGAATCCGTTGGTGTAACTACAGGTTCACCGCCATGATGAGAATTCACTTTCACCGTTACAGATGCCGGTGCTATCGATTTAAAATGCGCCGCAAAAAGATTAGAAATTTTTTCAGACGATTGGTTAGGCACCAGACGCATTGAAATCTTTGCTGAAGCTTTAGAGGGTAGAACCGTCTTCGCACCTGCACCCGTGTAACCACCCCAAATGCCGTTACAATCTAATGTAGGTCTAATGGTTGCGCGTTCGATTGTGGAATATCCTGCTTCACCCTCAATATCGCTGATTGCTAATTCCTTTTTATAGGTTTCAAGATTGAAAGGACGCTTGGCTATCTCGGCACGTTCCTCTTCAGTGTAATTTTCCACTTCATCATAAAATCCGGGGATGGTGATGCGGTTGTTATCATCCTTCATGGAAGCAATCATTTTCGCAAGAATGTTTATGGGGTTTGCAACAGCGCCACCATAAGTTCCAGAATGGAGATCGCGGTTTGCGCCTGTTACTTCCACCTCCATATAACTAAGTCCACGCAAGCCTATCGTTAACGACGGGCAGTCGTTTGCGATCATAGATGAATCAGATACCACCACAACATCAGCCTGTAATTTGTCTTTATACTTTTTTAGAAAATCATTAAGATGTGAGGAGCCTACCTCTTCCTCGCCTTCAATCATAAACTTGATGTTGCACGGTAGTGAATTGGTGCGCATCATGATCTCGAAAGCTTTTACATGCATATACATCTGACCCTTGTCATCGCATGAGCCACGTGCGTAGATGCTATCATTTTTTATTACTGGTTCAAAGGGTGGTGTCTCCCACAATTCATAAGGATCTGCTGGCTGCACATCATAATGTCCATAGACCAATACTGTTGGCAATTTTGGATCAATTATTTTTTCACCATATACAACAGGAAACCCCTCTGTTGGAATTAAAGCAACATTCTCAGCGCCGGCCTCCTCAATTCTCTTTTTAACATATTCCGCAGTGGCAACAACATCGTTTGCGAATTTGGGATCTGCACTTACCGATGGAAGGCGGAGCATTTCAAATAATTCATCTACGAACCGCTGCTTGTTTTTATTGAGATAGGGAAGTACTTCCATGAAGATTATTGCTTTTTAGCAGCACAAATATAAAATTAATGGTTCACCGTGTTGATTCATACATCAGGGTTAATCCCACATGGATCTGATATTAATAAACTTTTTCTCCCTCTGTTAACCACATCCCCCAAAGAGAATTGTAACCATGAACCTTATCAGTAGGTTGGTTATAGAGATCATATACAACATGTCCTTCATTCACCCATTCAAAGATGCCACCATAAAGATTGGATACATTTGTGAAATCAGCGCTTATTAATTTTTCCGATATCTTTTCACTGCGATAACCTACAGAGCAATAGACAATCACCGGATTATCTTTTGCGATATCTTTAATTGAAGCTATCGTGAATTCATTAAAGCCGACATAGATAGCATCTTTTAGGTGGCTTACATCATACTCCCTCTTTTCGCGTGCATCTAAAAATATGGCTGTTGAAGCTTTTAAAGCAGCGTCATTTACCGTTACCTCTCTCACAGAGTGAGAAAGCAAGGTCTGAAGCAATAGATTATACGCGGGATCCTGCACCTGCGCAGGCAATACTTTCGTCAATAATAATAACCAAAACAACAGGCAGGTGAAAATTCTCTTCTTCATTATGGAGGGTAAAATTAGCTGAATACAGGTTATTGACATTCAAAACTACTTTCGCGTCTATATATTTGCAAATGGTAAATGCCGTTTATAAATGAAGACAACCAATTGACCGTCACTTTTTGGGGATATAGCTCAGTTGGCTAGAGCGCTTGCATGGCATGCAAGAGGTCAGGGGTTCGACTCCCCTTATCTCCACCACCTCTCACGGATGAAAACAAATAAGTAGCATGCTTGCGGAGTTATATGCGAGAAGTCCTATGTAGTTACGTTTATTTCACATCGGGATATTCCTCAGAACCCATTACCCAAATGAATGACTGCAAATCGATGTAATCTTTTGGGCTGTAATTTTTAGTATCCCTTTCTATCTGTTTGGCAAAGTCAAATAAACTTTGATAGGTTTCCCAATTTGGTCGGGATTTATAATGGAAAGCAAACTTATATTTTTCCGCTGCTTTTTGGGTAACACGAGGCTTCAAAAACATATGTTCATCTGGATTAGCTATAAAACCAAACACTGTTAATAATGGCCAGGTAAGTACTCGCGTTTGTTTACGTGGGAGACTGCTAATTACCTGAACAAATCTTTCAAATCGGTGTTGCAATGAATCTTCTCCATAAATATAATCATAAAGCCCAATGGCAAATGTTTTTGCACCACCAGGTGATTTTATCGCATCACGCAATGCAATTTTTTCAAAAGAAAATAAGAGATTTGTTTTTGCTTCTATACGGACCGCAAAAAGTGCAATTTGTTCATATTCTTTTTCTTTAAGCAGGTTTATATATGTCCTCCGATTTAACACTTCCTGAAATTGTAAATGTGCATTCCGCTTGTATTGCAATTCCCAATCAATATATTTTTGATCCTGATATCCTTTTTTGAAATAATAAATGAATTTTTTTATACAGCATTTACGTGCTTTTTGAAAAGGCTCATCCTTAGATAATAATTCTGACTTCATACAAGCATAATTAAATCCGGAGAGGTTCAGCATATTCTTGGCAACTGTTCACCCGTAAGCATATTCAACATTCGTCTGCCACCGATGCTGCTGGTTAAGATCACCTGCTTTGGATGATCATGAGTAACAGTGCCGATGATTCCAGCGTTTTTTCCTATCTCTGATTTTTTTAGAAATGATAATAATTCAGTCGCAATTTCTGCTTTCACAACTGCAATAAAAATCCCCTCATTGGCAACGTACAATGGATCCAGTCCCAGCATTTCACAAGCGCCTTCTACCTGCTCACTCAGGGGTATTGCACTTTGAGATAAATCGATGCCTAAACCACTGTCTTTTGCCAATTCATTCAAAACAGTGGCCACACCCCCTCTGGTAGGGTCACGCAAAAAATGAATGTCTTCTCCAAATCTATCTAACAATGTTATCACGACAGATGACAGGTTGCAGGTATCGCTTTCTAATTCTGTTTCGAATACCAATCCTTCCCTTACCGACATGATCGCTATACCATGTGTAGCTACATTCCCGCTTACAATTATCTTATCCCCGTCTTTTATATTGCCCGCTGCAATTTTTGCTTTAGGATGTAATTCACCAATGCCGCTTGTATTCACAAAGATTTTATCACCCTTTCCCTTTTCTACTACTTTGGTATCGCCGGTCACCACTTTTA
>JACCZV010000124.1 GCA_013695775.1 Chitinophagales bacterium
GTTAACTTCGGGGGAAGCAAAGACCGATTCTTGAACAAGTATAAGAATAAGAAAAGAGATGAATGCAGGCGTAATTTTCTTTTTCATGATTATTATTTAAAGTTAGTGAAGCCGCAAATGTATATAAGATCTATAGAAAGATAGAATTGTAAAATTATTTTTTTCTTAATTATGAATTCGGAGTATGTCGGCAGATGAAATTTTTTCGCTGCTCTTCCTATTGCTTACTTTATATTTTATGCTTAAGCATGTCCTGATCTCTAAAAAATCCCGGCATCTGGGCATTTCCGTACTGTGCTATATTATGGCGCTACTTTCAAAAGAAAATGGGCTCGCATTCGTAATACTCATTCCACTAACACTTTATTTCATCACGAAGGAAAAATTCATTGTCATCCTAAAGCTTTCTGCTCCCTATGTTATGGTCGCAGTAGCGTATATCGCTGTTCGAATCCTGATGATCGGTATAAACAACAATGAGGTAACAGAGGTGATGGACAATCCTTATGTGTTGGCGTCTTTATCAGAAAAATATGCCACGCTTCTCCTTGTATTCTTAAAATATATTCAATTGCTTATTTTCCCTCATCCTCTTACATACGACTATTCATTTAATCAGATCCCATATCGAAATTTTTCGGATATGTGGGTTTTGTTCTCTTTATTTCTTCACTTGCTGATGGTCATCTTTGTGGTATTGAATTTCAAAAAAAAAGATATCCTCGCATGGTGCATTCTGCTATATGCAGGAAGTATCTTCCTTGTGTCAAACATCGCTTTTAACATTGGAGCTCCCATGGCTGAAAGATTTTTATTTCAGCCCTCCGTTGCATTCGTAATTTTTCTTGTTGAATTGTGGCGGCGGTTTGTTGCCCGCGGGCTTCTGAATTATCAAGGCTTCAGCTCTTTAACCTTTATCATTTTGATTCCGGCCATTATTATTAGCTGTTATGCAGCAATTAAAAGAAATCAGGTCTGGCAGTCAGACGAAGTATTATTCTTGACGGATGTAAAAACTTCATATGGCAGTGCCCGGGCCAATACCTATGCCGGAGTAGCATTAATTCGCCTATGTGATCGGTCTAAAAATCCCCAGCTAAAGCAGGACTATGCTTTAGATGCCCTTGATTATTTCAGGAGATCTCTTCAAATAAAATCAGATTATATCACTACTCTGTTAAATATGGGTGTGGCTTATAGCAGGCTCGACAGCGTAGAAGAGGCTGAAGCTGTTTGGAACCATGCCCGAGCCGTTAATCCTAATGATAAGAACTTTATAGTGTATGACCGGTATCTCGCAGAGAGCTTTTATAAACAGGGTTTGAAGGCGGGGGTTAATAAAGATTTCCAGGTTGCAATCATCAACTTAGAAAACTCATTAGAGTATGAGCCTGTCAATGTGGAAGGGTGGTATAACCTGGGTGGGGCTTATTATAGCATAAAGCAATACACGGAGGCAAAATCATGCTGGGAGAAAACCTTGCAACTAAATCCTAAACACGAGCAAGCAGCGCTGGGATTAGAAGCATTACTGGAAATTGGTTATTAGAATATGAAGATTATTAATATCAGTTTTATCGTTAAGTGTGTTCCTGCAGCCCTGCGGGATATGTTTCAGATACATATCGATTCAATTTAAAGTACAGTCTCCTGATCATGTTCCGATAGATTCTAATTAAAAATGGAGTAATCAGCAATCACATCATTTTTCTTACTCGGAATGCAATGGAATCTTTAAATTTGATACCGCAAAAGCACTCATGATTGTTTTTACCCGCAAAAGAATCTTTACACTGTTTTTTCTTGGTTTTCAATATTTCATTCTTCC
The DNA here is from genome assembly GCA_013695775.1 of Chitinophagales bacterium. Classification (GTDB taxonomy): domain Bacteria; phylum Bacteroidota; class Bacteroidia; order Chitinophagales; family UBA10324; genus JACCZZ01. The sequence goes on from JACCZV010000124.1 coordinate 1,829, forward strand.
CTCATCGGAAACATGCGCCCAGATTCCTACCGGACAAGACTGTCTTGGTGCAGCGCCTGTATGCCAGCCTACTTATACTACTGCAAGCTCAACACCCGGCACCGGAAATTATCCCAACGAGCAAGGCCCTGGAACCTGCCTTGATCCAGGTGAATACAACAGCAGCTGGTTTACCTTTAATATAAGCATTGCCGGGACTTTTGCCTTCACCATTACCCCTACCATTCCAAATACAGACTATGACTGGGCGCTTTATAACCTTTCTAATGCATCATGCGCCGATATTCTAACAAATGGTTCCTTGATGGTGAGCTGCAACTCATCCCAATTCGGATATACTGGAATATCCTCTACAGGAGTTGGCAACTGGAATGGTCCAGGCTTCACCAATGCCTTTAACTATCTCATAAATGTAAATGTAGGAGAAACGTACGTGTTGAATATAAACAACTGGAGTGGCACAAATGGTGGATACAGTCTCGATTTCGGAACTTCGGTAGCTTCAATCTTTGATACTATAAAACCAAAACTTGACACAATACAACCGGTAATCTGCAATGAGAATGTTTTAACCTTTTCTTTTTCGGAAAAGGTTTTATGCAGCTCCGTTCAGGATGACGACTTCACGCTCACAGGACCCGGAGGCATATATACCCTGAGCAACGTCACCGGATCTGCCTGCTCAGTAGGAGGGAACGAAGAAAGTGTTTTCACATGCACAATCACTCCTTCTATCACGATAGGAGGCAATTATTTTCTTCATCTTACCAACACAGCTTCAACAGTTAATGATCCGTGTGGAAACCTGGCGGACACAATTTCATTGCCTTTTTATGTAAGTTCCGTTGCTGCCATACTGGATTCAGTAATACAACCTACATGTGGGGGCAACAATGGATCAATATATTTATCAGCCTCAGTAGGTACACCTCCTTATTTATTTACTTTAAATGGATCTCCTTATCAGTCTACCGGCGTTTACACCGGATTAGATAGCGGTACTTACTCCCTCATAGTAATAGATTCTTTCGCCTGTAGCGATACCATTGAAGTAATCTTACTCCCAGCCACTGGTGCAGTGTCTGCTTCAATATCATCATTTAACAATATCAATTGTTATAATTCATGCGATGGGTGGATCAATGTGAATGCATCGGGTGGTATTCCACCATACACATATAGCTGGTCGAACGGTGGAAGTAGTGCTACTGTCTCAGGTCTATGTGTAGGTAATTATATGGCCATAATTGCAGATAATTACAATTGTGCAGACACAATTAGCCTTACGCTTACCGAACCACCCGAGGTTCATTTTGATGTGCTTGCCTTACAAAATGTTATTTGCCATGGATACGAAGAGGGAGAGATTGCTATGAAGGTAACCGGAGGAACGCCACCCTATACCTATATCTGGACACCGTATGGCGGCGGAGATGATACTGCCATTCAATTGAGTGCGGGAATTTATACACTCATGGTT
>JACCZV010000148.1 GCA_013695775.1 Chitinophagales bacterium
CCCACCGGCTGCAAATTCCTCTCATCTTTAAATCTTCTTACAGGAAGGCTAACAGAACAAAAGCCTCATCCTTTACAGGTATTGGAGATATAGTAGCATTACAAATTCTGCAAAAGGCGAGCAAGCAATTTGGTATGCCTACTGTCACGGACATTCATGAAACCTCCGACGCTGCCATGGCAGCAGAATATGTGGATGTGCTGCAGATTCCAGCTTTCCTTTGCCGCCAGACAGATCTTCTGGTAGCCGCTGCAAAAACGGGGAAGTTTATTAATATTAAAAAGGGTCAGTTTCTGGCACCCGACCAGATGCAGTATGCTGTACAAAAAGTAAGTGAAAGTGGTAACGAAAATATAATATTGACGGAAAGGGGAAGTTCATTTGGCTATAAGGACATAATAGTAGACTATCGCGGAATTCCTGTGATGCAAAAATTTGGCTATCCTGTCGTGCTCGACTGTACCCATTCTCTACAAAAGCCCAATCAGGCTGCAGGTGTGACTGGTGGTATGCCAGATATGATTGAAACCATCGCAAAGGCGGGTATTGCAGTTGGAGTAGATGGTTTATTTATTGAAACACATCCTGACCCAAAACATGCAAAGTCAGATGGGGAAAACATGCTCCCCCTTAGCCAGATAGAGCTTCTTCTGGAAAAGCTTATTCGAATCAGAAAAGCTATTATATTTGACCAACATTAATAGTAGGAGAGACTACGTTGAGGCCGTCAGACAGTTAATGTATTTGGAATTTCATTAAAATATCTCAATCTTAGCGCTCCAATTAATAATTTTAAATTCTTAACAAAAACCGCCGTCGATGAAAAAGTTATTTTTTATTGCTTCCATTACATTAGTGGTAGGACTTACATCCTGCAAAAAAGATCATAATTGTACCTGTAGTTATCCCGCCGTTAGCGGAATTCCTTCAGAAACAATATTAATTCCAAATTCCTCTAAAGGTGATGCTCAAAATGCATGTGATACTTATAGTGCAGTTGCATTATTGAGCAGTGGATCTTGTAATCTTAATTGATCCTTTCTTGTGATCTTTTGTTGCATGGAAGAAAGGGCATTCATATAATGCCCTTTTTTGTTTTGCTGATTCAATGAGAACATATTTAGGCTCTTTTTTCCGTGTGATCTTGGGTATTAGTTTTCTGATTTCAGGAATATTAAAACTGTATCCGATTGAGCCGTTCGAATTAAACTTCATTGACCTCGGAGTTGCGAACTGGTATACTGCTCCATATATCGCCCGATTACTGATGGGGACTGAACTCTTTCTAGGATTACTTCTCCTCTTAAATTTCTATCTGAAGAAGTTCACGCTGAAAGCCACAATCTTTCTGCTCCTTTTTTTTACCATTTATTTATTAATCCAAATTATTCGTGAAGGTAATTCAGGCAATTGTGGTTGCTTTGGTACTTATCTGCAAATGACCCCTGGTGAGTCGATATTAAAGAACATCGTTCTTATCATTATCGCGAGCATCCTATATCGCACTCATGTAAACTCCTCACCCCGAATTCAAAGGTTAGGTTGGCCAATTCTCCTGCTTGCATCAGTTATAAGTCCTTTTATTTTAAATCCTATTGATCTTAAGGCTGCAAGTTATCGTCAGCCAGAGCTTACAAATTTTCCATTTGAGCCGTCGCTGCTTTATAGTGATTCTCTTGCTCACAAACCTGAGGTTGATATTTCTAAAGGAAAACATATTGTTGCATTTCTAAGCATGACCTGTTCTCACTGCCGAACGAGCGCCTTTAAAATGCATGTGATAGAAAAAAGGCACCCCGAAATTTCTTTCTTCATGGTGTTGAATGGAAAGGAAAGCAACCTGTCATCATTTATTGACGAAACCAAAGCCTCCAATGTCCCACACATGATTTTGAATGGAATGCCATTTGCAAAGATTACGGGCGGTGCTGTCCCGGTAATATATTGGATTGAAGATGGAATAGTAGTGAAGAAAAGCAATTATATCAGTCTGGAGGAATCCAGTATTCTGGCATGGTTAAATGAATAAAATTTATACTACAGTCCCGTAACGGTAAACTCTGTTCGCCGGTTTTGTGAACGTCCATCCTCAGTATCATTAGATGCCACCGGCTTTGATTCACCATATCCTTTGTAGGCCAGCCTTGCCTGGGAAATGTCCTGTGTTGTTAAATACTCGTAAACCGATTTTGCGCGGTTTCTTGAAAGCTCAATATTATAATTCACGTCGCCTTGATTATCGGTATGCCCCGTGATTTCTATTTTCATTGAAGGATTTTCCTTCAATAGGGAAATCAGTCTGTCCAACTCAGCTTTAGATTCATTTTTTAAGGTATAAGAATCAGTTTCAAAAAAAATATTCTTCAGCACTACCGAATTGCCTGTTTTTATTGGCTTCATTTTTACATTAAGAAGAAAAGGCTCCTTATCCTGATGATCTTTCAGTGAAAAATTTTCTGAATAAAACAGATAGCCTTTTGCTGCAACATTTAATGCATAATCTCTTCCAGTCGGGATGCTGATCAGATAATTCCCCTTTATTGAGTTCGAAATTGCTTCACCCGAAACAATCCCTGTTTCAAGGTCTATCAGTTGAAGATTAGCGCCAACAGCCTCATTAGTAAAGGCATCTGTGACATTCCCTTTTAAATAAGTAACGGAACCTGGTTGAGCTTCCTTATACAATTCAAAGAAGTAAAGATCCATATCGCGATTCATCTTAAAGCGATCTGAAGAAAAGTATGCATGATGCCCGTCAAGCGAAACGATAAAGCTGTTCTCATCATTTTTGGTATTGATAGGGTATCCGAGATTTTTTGCCTTACTCCATGTTCCATCGGATTTTTTATGAGAATAGAAAATATCATCTTTTCCCATACCAGGATGGCCGTTGGTAGAGAAGTATAAGGTATTACCGTCAGGGTGAATAAATGGACTCTTTTCATCACCACGCGTATTGATTGAATCTCCCGC
>JACCZV010000151.1 GCA_013695775.1 Chitinophagales bacterium
AAAAGAGGAATCTAGTAACTTCTAAGCCACATATTTTTCCTTTTTCCTTGCTCGTATGCTATGCCCGTGCTTCTGTTTTTCGAATGCCGTAATCGGGGAAGTAAATTCCTAATACTGAGGGGTAAAAGTGAAATGCTAATAGGGTTGCGTAATCACTCATAAAGCAAATCGAAGCTGAAGGCAAGCCAGCGATTTCCAGGCGGAGCCATTTGGAAATCGCGATTCTTTTGGTTACTTTTCTTTAAAAGAAAAGCAATGAAAGTAATAAATTAATTTACTTATCATCATATATCCAAGAATTAAGCAAACATTGGCAGATGCAGATCACATAGTAAATATCAAATCGTTGTGAAGTTATCTTCGGTCTTGTTTTAAAAGCCTATAGATAGTAACTTCATTTACTTTTATCTGTTAAAACTGGCAGCACAACATTATGCAAATAAATTTTTCTTCCTTTCAGCCATATATACTTTGGGTCTCAATATTTTTTTCTCTCAATTTTTTTGGTGCTGTTTCGCAACCGTTGTCTCACCCGCTTACCATTCAGCCAGGGGCCTCTCAGGTGGAGGAATATTTACCTGTCATCCGCGGGAAAAGAATTGCTCTTGTTGTTAATCAAACTTCTACAGTAGGTTCGCAGCATTTAGTAGATACGCTGCTGAGATTGGGCATTGAAATCAATAAAATTTTTGCGCCGGAACATGGATTCAGAGGAGAGTCCGATGCAGGTGAACAGATCGCTACCGGAATAGATCTAAAAACAAAAATTCCCATCATTTCTCTTTACGGAAATGTATATAAGCCGACTCAGGAAAACCTATCGGGAATAGATCTGGTAATCTATGACATACAGGATGTTGGAGTAAGATTCTATACCTACATCTCCACTCTACATTATCTAATGGAAGCATGTGCTGAGAATAAGGTGCCGCTCCTGGTACTCGATCGGCCCAATCCGAATGGCTATTATGTAGATGGGCCTGTCCTTGAACCGGAGTTTGCTTCCTTCATAGGCGTAGATCCTATACCCATAGTTTATGGAATGACTCCCGCAGAATACGCGAATATGTTAAATGGTGAGCATTGGCTGAAAGACGGAGTCACATGTGATCTTCAATTCATCTTGTGCCAGGGATATACTCACGACAGCCTGTATTCCCTGCCAATCAATCCGTCGCCAAATTTGCGCTCAATGACGGCGATACGTCTTTATCCCTCCCTATGCTTTTTAGAGGGTACTGTTGTGAGCGTGGGAAGAGGTACTGATAAACCTTTTATGTTAACCGGTTACCCTGGATTTAAACATGGAAGTGCGGGCTTCACACCCATGAGTATAAGAGGTGCTAAAAATCCACCCTATGAAAGCCAGGAGTGCATGGGATATGATTTGTCTGGCTTAAATACTGGATTTTTTCGCGAAAACCCGCGATTGATGTTGCATTGGATTACGGATTTTTATACATCGTATCCGGAAAAAGAGAAATTTTTTACATCTTATTTTGATAAGCTTGCAGGCACAGATTTATTACGAAAGCAAATAGAAAACGGAGCTTCGGAAATGGAGATACGGAGAAGTTGGGAGCCAGGACTTGAAGACTATAAATCTCTTCGAAAGAAGTATTTGTTGTATAAAGATTTTGAATAAACAGAAGGCAGCTTATCCGATCCTAAACATTTTTATTTTGAATTATAAAGAACATGTATAATGATGCTTCCGGTGATCAGTTGCGGATTATCTTTATGGGAACTCCTGAATTTGCTGTTCCATCTCTGGAAATTTTAATTAACGGTGGCTATCAAATTGTGGCAGTGATCACCGCGCCCGATAAACCTGCAGGCCGTGGAATGCTTTTGCAGCAATCAGCAGTAAAAAAATTTGCCCTTGAGCATCATCTGAATATTTTACAACCACCCAATCTGACAGATGTCCAATTTGTAGAAGTACTAAGAAAATTAGCTCCTGATCTGCAAATTGTAGTAGCCTTCAGAATGCTGCCTAATGTCGTTTGGCAATTACCACGAATAGGCACCTTCAATCTTCATGGTTCTTTATTGCCACAGTATCGCGGAGCTGCACCTATAAACTGGGCAATAATAAATGGGGAGCGGGAGACAGGAGTAACCACTTTCTTCCTACAACATGAAATTGATACAGGTAACATTATCCTCCAGGAAAAAATTGTGATTGACGAAACTGAGACCGCCGGTTCCCTCCACGACCGGATGAAGGTTACAGGGGCGAAATTGGTTTTGAAAACTGTTCAAACAATATTGAAGGACACAACTCCTCTTATTGAGCAAAAGCAAGATAAGGAGTTGAAAAAGGCGCCTAAAATTTATACTGAAGATTGTTACATTCAATGGAATCGGGAAACCACATCAATATACAATCAAATACGCGGCTTGTCTCCCTATCCTGCTGCGTTTACCATATTGCAAGGAAAAAATTTCAAAATTTTCTCTGCTGAAAAAATTTTAAAAGCTCATTCCCTTAATCCCGGAGAGATGGAAACGGATGGGAAAACCTTTTTACGCTTTGCTGCATGCGATGGCTTCATCAATGTACTGGATGTACAATTGCAAGGCAAAAAACGGATGCCTGTTCGGGAATTTCTGCGCGGGAATAGGTTATCGTGATGGCTGCTTAATCTTCATAAGTTATAATTATACCTACAGATCTACAACGCCACTGTATACTTTCTGCGTCGGCCCCTCTATAAAAACATCTGTGAAGGATATGGGTGATACTTTTTTAAAATACACTGTAATGTCACCCCCTAACGCATGAACCAGGTATTCCTGATTCAGACTTGAATGGTTTAGTTTTATTGATGCAGCAATGGCAGCAGCCACTGTTCCGGTACCGCATGATAAAGTCTCATCTTCCACCCCACGCTCATACGTTCTTATGTTCAATCCTGCAGAATCAATGCTCACAAAATTTACATTAATGCCATTTTCCCGATAGGAAGGATTATATCTTATATTTCTACCCTCCTCAATCACATCTATATGATCTAAAGAATCTTTAAAAGTCACATAGTGTGGGGAGCCTGTATTCATGATATATGCATTGTCCAGAACTTCAATATTTGCAACTGAACCCATTGAAAGTTTAACCACATTTCCTTTGATTTCAGCAGTATGCAGGCCGTCAAATGCCATTAAGATGGCACTATGACGAATTAACCGCAAATCGCGTGAAAAAATGACTGCACATCTGCCACCATTTCCACACATAGAGCCCATCATGCCATCTGCATTATAGTAAAGCATTTCGAAATCAAAATCCATATGCTTTTCAATAAGGATAAGTCCATCTGCGCCAATCCCATTTTTGCGGTGGCAGCAATTAGCTATCACCTTTTGCTGTTTTGGAAAAATATTGGTACGATTGTCAACCAGAATAAAATCATTTCCTGCACCATGATATTTTTCAAAAGAAATTTTCATAGAGAAGATTAATGAGTGCAAAGGTCTTTATTCAGATTTAAATTCAGGGGAATTTTAGCAAAGACCATTATAGAAAGTACTTTAATTTAGCAGAAGCAGGAACTGAGGCTGTTAAGAATTAGTTAAATACATCACAGCAAAAATATAAGCTCAACGGCTGCGTTTTCAAGGCATATTTTTTGACCCACAACACACCTAAAAAATTAATCAACTATGAATTTTAAGAAACTTGGGCTCACAGCGTTCGTAGCCATCCTCAGCGCACTGGTAACGATTGGAGTTTACCATTATATTGATGGCAAAAACCAATCTGCAACATTTGAACAAAAACAAGCCGCGGGGCAATTTGCCCAGGTGAATTATGGCCCTAGCAGTGATATTCCACCCTCATTAGATTTTAGATATGCGGCAAAAATGACGACATCTGGCGTGGTGCACATAAGAACCACTTATGCAGCTCATCAGCCTTCACGCAACGACCAAAACAATCCTTTCCGCGATTTCTTTGGTGATGAATTTAACCCATTCGGGCAACCGTTTCGCCAACAACCATCAGAGTCATCGGGCTCAGGTGTTATCATTTCAGATGATGGGTATATCGTTACTAACAATCACGTAGTAGATGAGGGAGAAAAGATCCAGGTGATATTGTCAGATAAACAAAGCTATGAGGCTAAGGTGATCGGCACAGATCCCTCTACCGACCTTGCTCTTATTAAGATTGACGAGAAGGTATTACCCTTTATCCGCTTTGGTAACTCTGATTCCGTAGAGGTGGGAGAATGGGTATTGGCTGTAGGCAATCCTTTTAATCTGGAATCTACTGTAACTGCAGGAATTGTAAGTGCAAAAGGAAGGAATATAAATATTCTCCGCACCCGGGATACAAGTGCTGTTGAATCATTTATACAAACTGATGCAGCGGTAAATCCTGGCAATAGTGGTGGAGCTCTTGTAAATACGCGCGGTGAGCTAATCGGCATCAACTCGGCCATTGCCACCCCTACAGGTACTTTCGCAGGCTATTCTTTTGCAGTGCCCGTTAATATTGTTTCTAAGGTTGTGAATGACCTGATGAAATATGGAATGGTTCAACGTGGTTACCTGGGTGTGCAAATAGCTACCCTAAGCTCAGAGCTTGCGAAAGAAAAAGGTTTGGATGCCAAAAGTCTCAGCGGAGTTTATGTAGATGGAGTAAAGTCGGGAAGTGCTGCACAGATTGCAGGATTAAAATCTGGCGACATCATAACCAAGGTTAATAATATTACGGTGAACTCATCACCCGAATTGCAGGAGCAGGTATCCCGCTATCATCCTGGGGATAATATTACCATCACCTATTTGAGGGACAGTAAAGAAAAAACAGTCAACGTGATTTTGAAAAACAATGCAGGCAGCACAGAATATTTAAAGAAAGATGTAGCGTCTAAGATATCTGCGCTGGGTGCCGACTTTGTAAATCTTACATCTCAGGAAAAGAAAGACTTGGGACTGAATGGTGGCGTACGTGTAGCTAAGCTTAGTGAAGGAAAGCTTACTCAGAACACCAATATGCGTGAAGGCTTCATCATCACGAAAATTGATAACAAATCAATTAATAATGTAGATGAATTGAAATCTTTGCTATCTAATAAGAAGGGGGGGGTGATGATTGAGGGCCGGTATGCTGATTATCCTGGTCAGTATTTTTACGCTTTCGGTTTGGACTAAAGAATTAATGCTTTCATAAAAAAGGGGGTGCCGTTATTACGACACCCCTTTTTATTTTAAACTCTACTCAAGTAACGGAGTATGATGAATGTCAGTTCATAGATTCCGTTTGATAATTAAACGGAATGATTTATAAATAATCAAAAAATAAATCTAATTTTATTAAATGTTGCGGATAACAGTGCTGCTAAAACCATGGAACAATATGTAAAGTATTAATTCCTGATATTCACAAATAAACCATTCTATGAAAATGAAAAGTACCATTTGTATAATGTTATTTCTGTTGATCAGTCATCTATCAAGTGCAAACATTTACTTAGTAAATACTAACGCTGATGCCGGTGCTGGTTCTTTAAGGCAGGCTATTGATGATGCTAATAGTAACCCCGGCCCTGATAAAATTAATTTTGAAATAGCAGCTATTGATGTTCCGGGAAGAACCATCACCCTTCTATCCGAGCTACCAGTGATTACTGGTTCACTAATAGTTGATGGCTCAAGTCAATTAGCAGGAGGCTACTTTGGCGTATCATATGCTAAAATTCAAATTACTTCGGATTCTTTAAGTTATTGCCTCTCAATTCTTGCTGACTCCTGTGAAATATATGGTTTGTATATAAATCAATTTCAAACTGGAATCATCATTGAAAGTACTTATTCTAAAATCGGCGCTATTCAAAAGGGAAATGTGATCTATGGTTGCAGCAATTCTGCCATTAAAATTCAATCTACAGATCACGCTGCAATTCAAGGTAACTTTATTGGTATAGATACGATAGAAAACATATTAAATAGTACGACTGGAAATGGCATAGAGGTAATTAATTCGTATGCTGTGAGCATAGGCGGAAAAACACTTCTTGCATACAACATAATTTCAGGAAATAACTATGGAGTTTATATTGAGAACTCAAACTTTATTGATTTCAAAAGCAATCAGATTGGCACAAGCATCAATGGTTTTACTGCTAAACCTAATGTATATGGCATTTGGAGTACAGGCATCAATACCGATATTGAAATTGGAGGGGATTCATCATTAGAGAGAAATCTGATTTCCGGCAATGTGTTAGGCGGAATTTATGGAAGCTTCACAAACTCAGTGATTCAGGGAAATTTTATCGGTACAGACAGCACAGGAGAGGGAGCCTTAGGGAATGGCACAACAGGTATTTATTTTGCGGCAGGCAGCTCGAACAACCTGGTAGGCGGATCCGATAGTTCTAAAACAAATACCATTGCTTTTAATGGTCAGGAAGCAATTTATTTAGAAGATGGAACCTGCCAGGCCAATACCTTTTCACACAATAAAATATTTTGCAATTCCCAATCTGTTGGATTCGGCGGCATACAACTGAATAATGGCAATGGAGATATCAGCCCTCCTCAAATTCCCATAGTAACTTCCACCGGACTATCGGGCATTACCATTCCTAACGGTATAGTGGAGATTTATGCAGATGATACCTGCAATTGGTGTGAAGGAAAAACATTGTTAGCTTCTGTGATAGCTAATCCCAGCGGTACTTTTGCATACACGGCCCCTCTTTCAGGGAAAATAACGGCGACAGTTACCGATTCGGGGGGCAATACCTCGGCCTTTTCTGCATGTAGCGATTCTACAGTTCAGGTATGCCTTGTTGCAGGCTTTACCACCGGCTCTACCGGCTGCCTTGATGAGCCCCTTCCATTTATTGATCAAACTATCACTGAACCGGCAT
>JACCZV010000285.1 GCA_013695775.1 Chitinophagales bacterium
CATCTCAAGCCTTCACGACGTGCACAAGGCGCTGTTACCGCTTCACGTGCTGGCAGAGAGATTTCAGAATGAGGTAAAGAAGATAACCAAAGACGGATTATCTGAAAACGCATCATTGCAACTGAGTGAACGGGTATTGAAGGCAAAGAAATACTTTACTAAAGAGATGGAGGAAAAGGTGATAGAGCCGTTGTTGCGCATAAATAAAGAATTACAGCAACAGAATAAGGTGAGAAAAGTGCTTAAAGTAATGAAAGGTCTTATGGACACTTTTGAACATTTTGTCCTTCGCTACAGTGCAGATGGAATAAAGCATGGTACAGAAAAAATTATATTCAAGGCCGGTTTAAATGGAGAAGTAGCAGGGGACGAATACTCTTCGGAAAATCTCTTTATTCTGTTGAAGCAGCTAAGAACACAATTGGCTTTAAAGGAAAATCTGCCACCTTATCGTATCTGTAACGATGCTACCCTGAAAGAAATAGCGGCCTATCTCCCGCAAACACTGAACGAGATGGCATCCATAAAAGGAATGGGAGATTTTACATTGCATAAGTATGGCGAATTGTTTTCGGAATCAGTAAAGACATATTGCGACAAAAATGGCTTAAAGGGAAAGATGCATTTAAAAAAGGAACCTCCCCGGATTCATAAAACAAAGCATACCCGTGCAATAGAAAATAGTTCACCTGGTATTCATAAAACCGCCGGACCCAATAGCCAAAGACAAAGCTTTGAGTTATTTCAATCAGGAAAGAGTATCTCTGAGATCGCCCAGATTCGAAATTTCTCCGAGGGCACGATTGCGGCACATCTTGTTCATTTCATCAAATCAGGTGAGATAGATGTATACCGCCTTGTGTCTGAAGAAAAATTTCACCTTATTCAAAATGCTCTGGAAACTGTAACTGCCCCCGGCTTGAGCGCGGTGAAGATTCTTTTGGGTGATGGAGTAAGCTATTCAGAGATACGGTTTGTAATTGCTGCCATAGATCATGAGAAAGGCATTTTATAATTATAGAGTGATTCATTCAAAATCTTCAGAGAGCTTATTTTGATAGTTCAATCGTCTTTCTCACCCCTTCCTGGTAGCTTGTAGCTTGAAAATTAAATCGTTTGTCAAACTTGCTGGAATCGAAAAAATAATCTCTGTCATATTGATACATCATTTCAGGCATTTCTCTCATAAGTGGTACGAACACCCCAGTTAATTTTAAAAGCCACATCGGCAATATGGAAATCCTGTTTTCTACATTCATCTCCTTTGTAAACAAGTCAATCATTTCTTGCCCGGTTAAAGTGTTTTTATCCGTCGGCAGATGCCAAACCTGATTGTACGCATCTTCTGTATTTCCTAAAAGTGCTGTAGCTTTTGCAGCATCGGGTGTATAGGTGAATGAATGTTTTTTATCAGCACTTATGAACCAGTTGGGTTTCTTGCCCTTTTTAATGTTCTTATAAACTACCTCAATTAAAAAACTCTTTTCATTATTGGGGCCATAGAAATCGGCCGAACGGGCAATAAGCGCTTTCAGTTTACCAGACGTTATTTCATCTAGAAGCATTTCAGCAATTTCTTTTCTTACCATTCCTTTTTTACTGGACGGGTTGATGGCTGATTCTTCGGTCATGTGAGGAATTGCGTTCTTATCATATAGATAAACATTATCAAAAAACACAAGTTTCGATTTATGTTTTATACAAGCATCAATGGCAGCCCTCATCAATTTTGGCCATTTATCTTCCCATACTTTTAATTTATAATCAAACCCTACCATCAGGTACACAACTTCTGAACCTTCAATGGCTTTTTCAACGCTGCTAACATCTGATAAGTCGGCAGCAAATAACTCATCGGTTTCATTTACCTTTTTAGGATTGCGGCTTACCAATCGTATAGCCTTTGTATAGGCTGCAAGCTCCTTTGCTAATATTGACCCTATTGTTCCGTTGGCTCCTAAAATTGTTTGCATACTGGGTGTAAATTTGACAATGTATGTTGTTCGTTCAACTCCTCAATCTCTTTTAACTTAAAGTTTTGATGAATTTATGGATTAGTATATTCAGCTTTTAAGAGTATTCATCCGAATCACTGATTCAGGCTCGCCTACTCAGATAGCTTTTTTCACTGCCGCTAACTTTTCCTTCATTGAAGTAATCATCTTTTCATCCCCCAGTTCTTCATAAATTTTAAGTGCGCGCTCAAAATAGAGCCTGGACTCATCTTTCCTTTCTTTGTTAAAAAGAAAATCACCTATCATGC
>JACCZV010000200.1 GCA_013695775.1 Chitinophagales bacterium
ATTATCGGTGAGGCCTTGCTTCATCTGCTGGGTATTGAAGTTCAATCATTTTCTATTGCAGGTGCGCTGGTGCTGCTGCTTTTGGGCCTTGAGATGATTATCGGTTGGAACATTTTTAAAGCAGAAGAGGGAGACAATAAATCAGGCAACATTGTACCCATTGCATTTCCCATATTAATAGGAGCCGGAACACTGACCACAATTCTCTCACTGCGAACTCAATTTACAATTGGTGATCTTACAGTTGGCATTCTCATCAACCTGCTGATCATTTACATAGTACTACGTTCAATGAATTGGCTGGAGCGTAAATTAGGTTCACAGTCACTGGTTGTGATGAAGAAATTCTTTGGAATAGTACTTATTGCTTTAGCTGTGCAGATGTTTATGAATAACGTTTAATCAGACAGTGAAGATCTTTTCAAAAACCATCTAATATTAAGTATTCAGTTGGGAAAATGTTATATAATCTCCTGGCATAGCTCCATTAAAACTCCGTTGGTATCTCGTGGATGAAGAAAGCAAACGAGTTTGTTGTCTGCTCCACGTTTTGGCTCCTCATTAATTAATACAAAACCCTCAGTCTTCAACCTTTTCATCTCATCGTATATGTTGTTAACGGAGTAGGCAATATGATGAAGGCCCTCCCCTCTTTTTTCAAGAAACTTCGCAATCACACTATTAGGATCTGAAGATTCAAGAAGCTCAACCTTACTCTCTCCTATTTCGAAGAAGGAGGTTATTACATTTTCAGTAATAACAACTTCGGTTTTATAAGGATGAATACCCAACAGTTTTTGAAACGTCTTGTTCGCCTGGTTTAGGTCTTTCACTGCTATGCCTATATGCTCAATTTTTTCCATAAAAGAAATATTACCGCAAACTTTTTACGTAATTTCGCGTTAGAATTTAAATAAGATCAGATTTAGAGGAGAAAATTATGTTAAAGCTACCAATTTACCTCGATAATAGCGCTACGACACCATGTGATCCACGTGTGCTTGAAGCCATGCTCCCTTACTTTACTGAAAGGTTTGGAAATGCTGCAAGCCGCAGCCATCCTTTCGGGTGGATCGGTGAAGAAGCAGTGGATTATGCGCGCGAGCAGGTAGCTAAACTAATCAATGCCGATCCTAAAGAGATCATTTTTACATCGGGGGCTACAGAGTCTAACAATCTGGCATTAAAGGGCGTCTATGAGATGTACGCTTCCAAGGGCAACCATATCATCACTATCACTACTGAGCATAAGGCGATTCTTGACACCTGTAAGCATATTGAAAAATTGGGAGGGCAGGTAACTTACATCCGTGTAAATGATGAGGGTGAGATTGACCTGGCCGAACTGGAATCTGCCATTACCGATAAGACGATATTAATTTCTGTGATGTATGCAAACAATGAGATTGGTGTCATTCATCCTATAAAAGAAATAGCGGCTATTTGTAAAAGGCACAATGTGCTTTTACATACCGACGCAACACAGGCTGCTGGTAAGGTTCCAGTTGACGTGATTGCCGAGGACATCCACTTGCTCTCATTTACAGCACATAAGATGTATGGACCGAAGGGTGTCGGTGCTCTTTACGTTCGAAGAAAAAATCCACGGGTGAAGGTAACAGCGCAGATGGATGGTGGCGGACATGAACGTTCTATGCGCTCAGGTACTATGAATGTACCGGGTATTGTCGGTTTTGGTGTAGCTTGTGAATTGTCTATGAAAGAAATGCACCAGGATGCAGAGAGATTGAGCAAACTTCGCAACAAGCTCGAATCCTCTTTGCTGAAGCTTGAAGAATCTTATGTGAATGGAAATCCGGCTCACAGGTTACCCCATATTTCGAACATCTCCTTTAAATATGTAGAGGGTGAGGGTTTGATGATGGCTTTTAATAAGGACATTGCTGTTTCATCAGGAAGTGCGTGTACCTCTGCTTCTTTGGAACCTTCCTATGTGCTGAAGGCGTTAGGCCTTGGTGATGACCTTGCACATTCGTCCATTCGATTCTCATTAGGAAGATTTACTACTGAAGAACAGATAGATTTTACAATTCAAAGGCTGACAGAGGCGGTATTGAAGTTGAGAGAGCTAAGCCCTCTTTGGGAAATGTTTAAAGAAGGCATAGATGTAAACAAAATTGAGTGGGCAGCGCATTAGGTTGCAGGGCAGATTAAAAGTTAACGAATTAAAATTAGTCTCATGGCATATTCAGAAAAAGTACTCGAACATTATGAGCATCCGAAAAATGTCGGAACGCTTGACAAAAATAAAAATACAGTAGGCACAGGCCTTGTAGGTGCACCGGAATGTGGCGATGTGATGAGGCTGCAGATTGAGGTAGATCCGGAAACACAAACAATCATTGATGCAAAATTCAAAACCTTTGGCTGTGGCTCTGCCATTGCCTCTTCATCATTAGCTACAGAATGGCTTAAGGGACGAACGCTGGATGATGCTTCAACTCTCGACAACATGGACATTGTAGAAGAACTTGCATTACCTCCTGTAAAGATCCACTGCTCAGTGTTGGCAGAAGATGCAGTGAAAGCAGCCATCAACGATTACCGTGTAAAAAATGGTCTAGAACCGATCTTGTTAAAAGAGAGTCTTGTTCATTAATTAATCAGTAACCATTCAAGCCTTAACCGGAATTGATCATTGTTCATTTCTTGTAGTTAACTATGATTACTATAAGTGAAAAAGCAAAAAAAAAGGTAGAAGCGCTTTCGCATGAAGCGAGCCTTGATCCATCTTATTTCATCAGGGTTTCTGTAGTGGGGGGCGGTTGTTCAGGTCTATCTTATAAAATGGATTTTGATAATGAGGAAAAAAAAGATGACCAGCTATTTGAAGATAAGGGACTGAAGCTTGTTTGCGATCTTAAAAGCTTCCTTTATTTATGTGGTACACAGCTCGACTTTTCTGATGGATTGAATGGAAAAGGGTTTCATTTCGTTAATCCCAATGCAACACGAACCTGCGGCTGCGGCGAAAGTTTCGCAGTTTAATTTATTGCCCATAAGCAGGCAACAATATATTTTCCCCAATCAAGTTGATACATATTGCAATTATTCCTATGAGGGTCTGCCTCAGGCCCTCATGTACACCTTATTCTATTTGACTCCATTTTGAACATCCATGAACAATATGATCTCATCAGGATTCTCTATCTTCAGCATCATTTATAATTTATTAGCCTTTAATATTTGCTGGAATTTCTTGTCGGTGAAGAGGCTTATAAGCTATCTTTATTGAAATATTCAGCATGAATACATCCGCCGAAACAATTAATACCCCTTCAAAAAATAATAGGAGAATCTTATTGATAACTATCCTCATAGGCCTCAGTCTTGCAGCTGCCATTTGGATTTTAAAGGAAGTTCAAATGAATAACATTAAAAAAGATGATGAAAGAGACCGGCAAAGTCTACACGATAAGGTCGCTAAACAGATAATAGATTCTAAGAAAGAAAATTTGAAAGTGCTCGCAAAGCCTTATGTGTGGGCGGTGAGGTCAGAAATGTTAAAAGGAAATATCAGTCAGGTAAATCTATATGCAAATGAGATGGTAAAAGAAGGGAATTTTGAAAGTGTGATGGTAGCTGATGGTCAGGGAATAATAATCTCGTCAACAAATAAGAAGGATGAGGGTCTGCAATTCTCTACGATAAGTAACAGCGCCTACTTATCCAGCGACAGCACAATGGTAAATAGCAGAAACGACAGCATCCTTGTAATGAGCAGTCCGATCATGGGATTTAATAACCGGCTTGGAACTTTGATAATTACTTATGCCCTTCCGCGGATAGAATATAAATAATAACGTATAGTTATACAAATTCATTTATTGTAAGATCTCCTGCTGTAATATAAAAGCCAAAGACCCCGCAATAAATCCTAACATAGCTAGCCAGCTTATTTTTTTTAGATACCACAGGAAGTTGATCTTCTCCATCCCCATTACTGCTACCCCTGCGGCCGACCCTATTATAATTGCACTGCCACCTGTTCCGGTCGTCAATGCAAGAAATGACCAAAAACGGTGGTCTGTGGGGAAT
>JACCZV010000215.1 GCA_013695775.1 Chitinophagales bacterium
CCGATCTGGAGCAGGACATAGCAGGCCTGTTAAGGAAATACAATAAAAATGTGATATTGACAGTAAACAAGGTAGACAATCCTCAGCGTCTTATACAGGCCAATGAATTTTATGGGATGGGATTTCAGAATGTCTGTTTCATATCAGCCATAAGCGGAAGCGGTACCGGTGAATTGCTGGAGGAGATGATTAAATTTATTGATGCACCGGCGGCTCCTTTAAACGATGGCCTGCCTCGATTTGCGATTCTCGGCCAGCCCAACGTAGGCAAATCATCATTGGTAAATATGCTAGTGGGTGAGGAGCGAAACATCGTTACCGATATTGCAGGCACTACACGCGATTCGCTTCACTCACATTATAAGTTATTTCAGAAGGAATTCATCATTATAGATACAGCAGGCATTAGAAAAAAGGCGAAGGTGAATGAAGACCTTGAATTCTATTCAGTGATACGTGCGGTGAAATCACTGGATGAGGCCGATGTCTGCATCCTGCTGATTGATGCGCAGACCTCCGTGGAGAAACAAGATCTTGCCATTCTTTCTATGGCAGAGAAGAAACGTAAAGGTGTGGTGTTTGCAATAAACAAATGGGACCTTGTAAAAAAGGAAACCAATACCATGAAGCAAATGGAGGAAGACATCCGCCGGAAGATAGCGCCCTTTAGAGATGTGCCAATAGTTTTCACGAGTGTAAAGGAAAAACAAAGGGTCTTTAAAGTGGTTGAAGTGGCATTGGAAGTGCATGATAACAGAAAGAGGGTAGTTGATGATAAAGAGCTGACTGAAAAAATGATGAAATCAATTGAACAGTTCCCCCATCCATCTGTCAGAGGTCAGTTTCTGCAGATAAAAAAAATTACACAGGTACCAGCATCATCACCCACTTTTATATTTGAGGTGAATTTTCCCAATGATGTTAGAGATAGCTATCGTCAGTTTCTTGACAATAAGCTACGTTCTCACTTTAACTTTACTGGTGTACCTCTTAATATCTTCTTTAGAAAAAAATAACAGATTTAACAATTTGATAAATCTTCCTTTATATTTGCCCCCGAAACCTCTAACCTTAAATTTAATCTTTATATGACTAAGATCCTTTTTATACCTCTTGCCGTTGCTGCTCTATCATTTACTGCATGTAACTCTGGTGAAACCAAAACAGAAACGATGGACACTATGCAGACAGAAGAAATGAGAAATGAAGCCGAACAGATGGTTCAGGATACTTCAATGGGCACAACCACGGATACCCAGATGATGAACCACCCAATGGATAGCGCTATGATGAACCGGCCAGACTCTCAAATGCATAGGTAAGAAGAAACATTCTTCCGCTAAGAAATTTGATTGTCCCCACAGTTTGCGATCCCGCATTAAAATATATAGGGTAAATAGGCCGTTAAATTTCTTCATGTATAATGGGGGTAAACATATATATAATGTTTATGATATGCCCCTCTCTCAATTGTAATTTCCAAAAGCTTCCTGAATTTCGGTCATTATGAAAAACCTAATAGTTTTTCTGTTTATAGCAGCAATAAGTTCTATAAGTTGCCGGTCAGGAAAAAAATTCTCCGGAGAAGCGGATTCTTTGCTTATGCATAACCTCGTAAAAGAGGTGCAGGATTCTGTAAGAATTACAATGAGCCAGGCTGCAGATACGATGGATACAGCAGATACAATTCTTATAGACTCTACCACTAATAATAAGTAATTTGAAGAAGCCCTAAATTCTTTCAATCACTATATGGGCTAAAAGCAGTAACATCTTTATTCAGTGCCTGCAAGGCCTTTTGAACAGTATCATCCTCATCATTGATAACCGCAAAAAAAGCATCAGCGGAAAAATGTTCTCTTCCTAAAAATGCTTTGATTCTAAGGCTCACATACGACCGTGCTGCAGCAATATCATTATCGTGGGCTCCCTTTATAGTCTTAGTGGCAAAAGCTGTGAAGAAGTTATAAATATCCTCAGTGACAATAAAATGCCGGCGAAAATCATTCAGGGTATTATACTCTTTCAGCATTCCCTGATGATCGCCATAATAGCCGTAGGTAAATTGTTGAATCAGACCCTGGTTTAAAACCTCATTCAGGTATTTGTTGCCATTGTTGACGGTATCCAATGGCACGAATAGATCCGGCATTATTCCACCACCGCCATACACCAACCGGCCTTTCGAGGTATAATATTTTACGGTATCGCTTTGTAGGATGCTGTCTTTGTTTGTGAATTCCCCTTTTTGATATCTATCCTGAAGATCGTTATAGTACGTTGTAATGTCTTTATTATAAGGCTTTTGAATACACCTTCCTGAAGGAGTATAATACTTTGCTACAGTTAAGCGGAGGGCGGAGCCATCATTCAATCCATATTGCTCCTGCACCAATCCTTTCCCAAAAGAACGGCGGCCTACGATTATACCCCGATCCCAATCCTGAATAGCTCCCGAGATAATTTCACTCGCTGAAGCAGAGCCCTCGTCAATTATCACTGCAAGCTTTCCCTGTTCAAATTCACCAAGCACCCGTGTCTTGTAGTCGGTTCGAGAATAGACTCGTCCCTTCGTATACACCATCAACTTTGGCTGATCAATCAACTCATCTACGATATCGGTTGCCGCATTAAGAAATCCACCCCCATTTTGTCGAAGATCAATGATAAGGCGGCTCATTCCCTGCTGCTTCAACTTTTTAAGGGCAGCCATGAATTCATCATAAGTTGTTTCACTGAATCTGTTGATTTTTACAAAGCCCGTTTGCGGATCCACCATATAGGAGGCGTCTATGCTATACATGGGAATCCGGTCGCGAGTGATAGTGAATTTCCGCAATGATTTAATTCCTTTTCTATGTATACCTACCGTCACTTTACTTCCTTTAGGCCCTCTCAAATTATTTACTACATCGATGTCGTCAATTTCATTTCCGGAAAATAAGCTGTCATTTATAGTAATAATCCTGTCTCCCGACAGAATGCCGACGGATTCTGCCGGGCCCCCGGAGATCACATTCACCACCATAATGGTATCGGCTACAATGAAAAATTCTATGCCTATGCCTTCAAAATTTCCTTCGAGTTCCTGGTTTACCTCTCTAAGGTCTTTTGCCGGAATGAAGGTGGAATGAGGATCAAGGTTTTCAAGGATTTTTTCAATTGCCCCATCCTCAAGCTTATTTAAATTCACAGTATCCACATATTTCGCACGCACATAGTTTAGCACCTGGTCGAGAGTGTTTACATTCGATTTGCTGAAGATTGTTGCCTTTTTTGCTCCGTTAAGCATTAATCCTACCTGTATTCCCGCCGCGAGTATGCATGCCATAATTATCGGCAGCCAGATGTTGAATTTTCGGTTCATGTAGTTTTCTCTGAGGCAAAGAAACAATATTTAAGGGAGCAGCATTAGGGTGTGATTCACATCTGGTTGGTGGGACTATATAAACTTTCAACAGGAACAGGTGTATCTTCAAAACTGTTGTGCTACCTAATGTTATGTGCTGTTTTAACAATGTTTTCAATTTAATCTGATTCAGCTGTAAATCAAATGGATTTCATGGCAATTCAATTTTATAAAGCTTCTGCATAAAGAAAAATAATTAAAAGCTCCATGCCCTAATTTCGCAGACTGATAATGGAATCATTCCGAAAATCCACAGAGGCGAATTCTAGATACAGCAATCTTGAAAGGATGTCTGTGCATGATCTATTAATTAATATAAATCTTGAAGATAAAACTGTAGCAGAAGCCGTCGAATCAGTAATTCCCCAGATTGAAACATTGGTAACGGTAATTGTTTCGAAAATAAAAAATGGAGGACGCCTCTTTTATATAGGCAGCGGCACCAGTGGCCGTTTAGGAATTGTAGATGCTTCCGAATGTCCACCGACCTTCGGAATATCCGAGGAGGTGGTTGTTGGCATTATTGCAGGCGGTGATGGGGCCATAAGGAAAGCTGTTGAGTTTGCTGAAGATGATGAAGAGCAGGGTTGGAGGGATTTGTTACAGCACAACCTTTCTGTAAAAGATGTAGTGATCGGCATTACTGCGTCAGGTACCACACCATATGTTATCGGAGCAATAAAGCATTGCATTGAAGAAAAAATTATATGTGGTTGTATCACGTGTAATGTTGGGTCAGCGCTTGCCATTATAGTAGATCACCCGATAGAGGTAAATACCGGTTCTGAATTTCTAACCGGAAGCACCCGCATGAAAGGGGGAACTGCGCAGAAAATGATATTAAACATGATCAGCACCTCAGTTATGATTCAGCTGGGTCATGTGGTGAACAATCAGATGGTAGACATGCAACTAACAAATGAGAAACTCATAGACCGCGGCACTAAAATGCTCATGCGTGAATTTGCATGGGACTACCGCCGCGCCCGTGCTATTTTGCAAGAATTTGGAAGCGTAAGAAAAGTATTGCAGATGCACCGGCGTATTCCAAAAAAGGAAGCGGAATGAAGGCGGTAAGGATTTGTTGAACTAAATTTTAGAAGCATCCTAACCAATACTGATGTGCTGTTTTAAAAAGATGTGTACTTTTAATTCCCTGAAAAAAACATAGGAACACCATGGGCATGAGACCTCATGATATTCTGCATTTATCCGACATGAAGAAGATGAAAGATTTTGGGTATGCACGACATTGAACCATACTATCACTGGCGTGACATTTACATTTCTGAAGATGATAAACTTTCTCCATTCTTCGGGCGAGAATATAGCGAGTTTGAATATACCAATGCCATCTATAATTTCTTTATTCACCCTCAATGGGATAGCTTTGGTTCACCTACACTTTATATAAAAGTGCTTTATGCCGATTATGAGCATCACTTTGTTGTGATGGAAC
>JACCZV010000227.1 GCA_013695775.1 Chitinophagales bacterium
ACATTTATATGTGTGGATATCTTAATCATTTCACCCTACTTATACTTAAAAAATTCTTACCGTTCCTCAATCCTAAAAGACAACTATGAAGACGATGCAATATTTGCTGAAATTGATCATACCACTATCATACGTGCTTATTGCTTTCAGCGCATGCTCCAGCTATAAATATGGCCCAACTAAAATCAGATTCGCAGGCCATTCCCACCAGAAGCCCGCAAATCATTGGACAGAAAATAAAATATCCGCTTCTAAAGTGCATGATTTCCAAAATATTTCCTCCCCCTTTAAAATTTCTCAAAACGTTAAAGGTGATATAGTAGATCCTAAAACTCAAAGTCAAAAAATAAGGACGATAGACAAACCCTCTACCTTAAAGATGAATCACTATGAAGCCGCTGTTAACATCACGGATAAAACGAATATGGATGACGGTGAAGTCTCTGCGGCTTACAATACAGATAAAATGTATATGAACGCGAAGGTGAGGAAGAGCCAAAGACAAACACGATGGCCATTCTTGCACTCATCTTCAGCATTCTGGGTTTCGGAATCTTTCCATTCGCAATTGCAGGAATAGTGTGCGGTAAAATTGCGGAACAGCAGATCACGAAGTCCGGCGAAAGGGTTTAGGATTGGCACAAACAGCGGTTAACCTTGGTTATATTGCACTTCTACTTTATCTGGTATTTACGGTAATTATGTTGGTGGCACTCTTTTGGGCATTTATGAACCTATTCAATTAGCTGATGGTTAGCTTTTTTTTTATGTAAACGGATTGTAGGAAGAGAATTCTCAAAGGCTGTTGGAGATTTCTCACGTTGTTCGAAATGACGCTACAATGTTGATTCGTCATTTCGACGATAGGATTAAGTGTTTAATTCGAGTTCAGATGAGCCGCGGCCCCTGAGGTTGGCGTATGATTCATTACTGTGAATAACATCAATGGTTATTTGTAAGTGTAAAGAAATTCTTCAACGTTTTTGGCGTTATGGTTTCATTATTGAAGTGTTATTAGATTCATTGATACTCCATCGTTTGTACCCCCGCTTTGTACCTCCTTTAATTCTTTTGATGATTTTATGTGGCGCTACCCGCTCAACAGCCCAGGATACAATGGCTACTGTCGTAAAAGACGCTACAAATTTAATAGGCAAACACAGCTTTCATTTATTGCCTGCTGAGCATTCACCAAAAGTTGCCGGCATTGCCTCAGCCATCATTCCTGGTCTGGGGCAGGCCTACAATAAAAAATACTGGAAAATACCTATTGTATATGCCGGAATTGCAACTGCCGGGTATTTCATCTATTATAACTATACCATCTACAGCAATTTCAAAAAGGCATACGAATCACGCATAGATCTCGACAGCACCTCAAGCCTTGAATCTTTTGATGTTTGGTATATAACAAGTACTCAGCCCGTGTATTTAGCCGGATTTGAAACCTCAGGTTTGCAGACGGTACAGAATTCTTACCGGGGCTACCTTGATCTTTCAGTGATCGTGGCAGCCGGAGTCTATGCACTTAATATCGTTGATGCCGTGGTAGATGCACACCTTTATGACTTTGATGTAGGAGATGATCTGAGTTTGAATATAAGACCCTTTTTAACTCCTGGAATACATGGTAAAGGTAGTCAGGGAATTACATTGACTCTAAATTTCTAAATAACAGAAATGAATTCATAATAAATTGTAACTGGAAGAGTTGATAAAAATTTAGAATCTACTCCATACTAATGGCGGGGAATAAGTTAATTGAAGAATGAATTGAATGAAAATCGCACTCCTTGGTTACGGAAAAATGGGAAGAAGCATCGAGCAGTGCTTGATGGAAGATCAGCGGCACCAGATTGTTTTAAGGATAAACTCCGCGAACCGGACATCGCTGACACCTACAACATTAAAGTATGCCGACGTAGTCATTGAATTCTCTGATCCTGCATCAGTGATGAAAAATATCAGTATGTGCCTGGAATGCGAAGTCCCCATTGTTGTGGGTACTACAGGATGGTATAAGGAATTGGATAATGTAAAACAACTGTGTATTGAAAGGAATGGCAGCCTCGTATATGCAAGCAATTTCAGCATTGGCATGAACATTTTTTTTGAGGTCAACAGGAAGCTGGCAGAAATGATGAGATCACAAAAGGAATACGCGCCTGAGATAACAGAGACTCATCACCACGAAAAAAAAGACATCCCAAGTGGTACAGCGATATCACTCGCAAAAGAGATCATTGATCATTCCTCCTCCGGGAAGCACTGGGTAAGTTCTACATCTTCCTTCAGGCCAAAAAATTTTAGTTCTTCGGAATTGATAATTTTGTCGCATCGTGAAGAAAACGTTACCGGAAAACACTCAGTAACCTACATTTCACCCTTTGATAAAATTGAAATTAACCATGAAGCATTTTCAAGAGTTGGCTTTGCAAATGGTGCTTTGCTAGCTGCTGAATGGATCGCGGATAAAAAAGGATTTTATGAATTCCGCGAGATTCTGAAGCTCCTTTAGTATTTCTTTTATTCAAAAGCCCAGGTTTTGAAATTTAAAGAATGATGCATAACTCCCATTAATAATATTTTTAAAATCTATTTAAATTAATTTAAGCCCGCCATAACATTAAATATTGCAATCGGAGAGCTTGCAATGACAAAATAGAGCACCATGAACTTAAAACCTATCAATACGAAAATCAGGCAGAAAACAGTAACAAAAAAGGTAAAGACAAAAAAGTCAAAGACACGCGAATGGGTAGATGCACTGATCTTCGCAGTAATAGCCGCCACCATCATTCGCACGTTTATACTTGAAGCCTATACGATACCAACACCCTCTATGGAGAAATCGCTTATGGTGGGTGATTTCCTTTTTGTGAGTAAGATGCATTATGGAGCCCGCATTCCTCAAACCCCTTTGTCTTTTCCATTTGCCCATCATACCATGCCCTTAATAGGTGGTAAATCATACCTGGAATGGATCAAGCTGCCATACAATCGTCTGCCCGGCTTTCAATCTGTAAAAAACAATGATATAGTCGTATTCAACTATCCAATGGAAGATTTCAGGCCGGTTGACAAAAGAGAAAATTATATCAAACGCTGTATTGCCATTCCAGGAGATTCGCTTGAAGTTCGGGGTGCGGATGTCTACATCAATGGAAAGCAGAACACAGACTGGCCCGGGCAGCAGATAGACTATATCGTCTCAACAGATGGCACCGGAATAAATAAAAAAATTCTTCAGGAACTCGACATCCAGGATGTGAGCCCCACCAATGCACCCGGCGAATTTCGAATTATATTGACAAAAGAAACGGCGGCAGAAATCAGCAAGCTTAAAAACGTAAGATCAATCATACCTGTTATTTATTCAGAGGGACTAGTGCCGGAAACACTTTTTCCGGGAGACAGCAGGCATTTTACGTGGAACGTAGACAACTTTGGCCCCATATGGATTCCGCAGAAAGGGAAAACCGTTTCCTTAGATAAAAACAACATAGCCTTGTATCACCGGCTGATTACCATCTATGAAGGGCATCAGTTAGATATAACCAAAGAGGGCAAAATTATCATTGATGGAAAAGAGGTGACTGAATATACTTTTGCTTTGAATTACTATTGGATGATGGGCGACAATCGCCACAACTCCTTCGACTCGCGCTACTGGGGCTTCGTACCTGAAGATCACATTGTGGGTAAGGCCTGGTTTTTATGGATGTCGTGGAATAAAAACGGATCATTCGCAGGTAAGATTCGATGGGACAGGTTGTTTCGTGGTATTCATTAATTTGAATATATAATAAATATTAAACCGTTTTGCGATAGTTGATTGCATTGTGCTAAGAGGTGTTTCCATAGTTACTATATAGACCCTTAATCAATCACCTCACAAATTTTCCACATTCAGTTTCTCCGATAGATTCCAATCACTGAAAAAATTTAATTTTGAGGAGCATAGGGCTCAATCCGTAGTCTTATCACACTCTTCCGATCCAATTTTAAATGAAACAATTTCTACCATCTCTGGTTTTCATGATGTGTTGCCATTTCACTTGGGCCCAGAATATAAGTGGAATCATTAATAACTACGCTCAAGTTACTGGTATCGCTGGCACCATCATCACCACCATCTCCTCTGCAGGCTTTTCAGTTGGAGACCAGATAGTGATCATTCAAATGAAAGGTGCTACCATCATAAATACAAACATCGTTTCCTACGGTGATATTACAAGCCTTAATGACGCAGGAAACTGGGAGTTTGCAACCATTGCCGCCATCACCGGCAATGATATAATCATCAGCGCTGACCTTGTTAATACGTACACTGCTACTAACGGAAAAGTGCAAATAGTTTCAGTACCCTCATATTGCAGCGTGACCATCACCGATACATTATCCTGCCAGCCGTGGGATGGGTTAACCGGTGGAGTACTTGCCTTTATTTCAGGCGGTACTGTTACGATGAACGCGGACATCAATGTTAGCGGGAAAGGATTTCGTCCCGGCCCCACATGCAACAATGGCACATTGAACTGCAGCAATACGGGGTATTTTTATAATCCGGATAATTGCCTGGCAGGATGGAAAGGCGAAGGAATTGCTGAATATGTAAATGCTGCACAGAGTGGCGGCCGGGCTAAACTTGCCAATGGTGGGGGCGGCTCAAACAAAGGTAACAGCGGCGGTGGTGGTGGCGGAAACTATGGCGCCGGAGGCTTGGGAGGATTTGAAGATAACAGTTGTGGCGCCACTGGCATACAAGACTTCGGAGGCTTAGCCCTTGATT
>JACCZV010000231.1 GCA_013695775.1 Chitinophagales bacterium
GCGGTAACCTGTTCATTAGCGGGCAAGACATTGGATGGGATGTATGGACAGACCCTGCTGATTTGGGCCATGCAACACCATTATCGCAGGAATTTTATAATGACTACATGTTTGCGAACTACCTTGGCGATGGCGGCACTTCAAATAAGCCTTTAACTGCAAATACCGATGATCCTATATTTGGTGATCTTGGTTCCATCTCAATCAATGAGTATTATGGCAGTGATTATTTCTTCCCAGATGATATTGAACCAAATGGTATTGGCCTTCCAATTTTTTATTACAATAGTAACACATCAAAAGTGGGCGGTGTAAGAGGTGACAATGGCATTTTTAAGACTGTTTATATCGCAGCAGGGATTGAAATGCTTGGATCAGAACCAGAGAAGACCGCCATTATTAAAACCGCTTATAACTGGTTTTATGGATTTACAGGTACGGAATTAGTTCCCGGTCCCACCGATGGAATGGGTCAGAATTTTCCGAATCCAAGCAATGATTTCACTTACATTCCTGTATCTGGAGCCACCGGTAATTTGACTCTGAACATCACTGATCAACTCGGCAGAGTATTGTTTTCGCAACAAGTGAAAAACGATGCTACTTTAATCGAAGTGAATACCAGCCGATTGGCGAGTGGAGTTTATTTTTAC
Organism: Chitinophagales bacterium; assembly: GCA_013695775.1. Lineage (GTDB taxonomy): Bacteria > Bacteroidota > Bacteroidia > Chitinophagales > UBA10324 > JACCZZ01. Next base: position 654 of record JACCZV010000231.1, read on the forward strand.
CGGCTCGATAGCGGCTTTGATTACGGCACAACCAAGTCAATGGAAGTAGTGCATTAATTCGATAAATTCAGATTGATTGCCTTTTTAGAAAACAGAATCCATGTCGGGTTCTGTTTTTTTTAAAGGTAAATCTATTGGTGGTTTCCTTTCCTGGAAGGCGTTATAAATACTAATTCATATTTGCCTGCGTTGATTGTCCGATTTATTGCTTGCAACGTTTTCAAAGCAACATCACTCTAAGTGAGTAATTAAAATGGATGGATTCAGGGGTCACCTTAAAATTTAAAAATTATTCTATCTTTGACCACACCGGAAAAATCATCTTTCGAACTAAAATTTTAAAAATGAGACCATTAAAGCTTATTGTTTGTATTCTGTTAACCATTACTTTTTTAAACTTCTGGCAAAGCTGTAAAAAGGGACCAGAGGATCCGTTTTTTTCAATCCACTCCAGACTCGCCAGGGTTACCGGTGATTGGAACATCACAGAATACAGGGTTAATGGTAAAGATTCGCTTCGGGTGGTACCGCCCGGCGATTCTCTAACTTTTATTGGAGCCTGTGGTGAGGAGACAGATAAAAAAGTGATTAACTATGAATTTGTATGGAGCTTTGATAAAACCGGATTTTTCCAGGAAAAGCTGAATGTAGATACCACCTTAATTTTCGATATAGTAAATAATACACCCATCTGCGAAGATTCAACCCATATTGATAGTAGTACTATAATAACTATTAAGGAATGGAATTTTTCAAGCGGGGTTGGTTCATTAAAAAATAAGGAACAGTTATATATTCTCGATAATGAGACAAAACAAGTGCTTCTCTACGACATCATAGAATTAAGAAATAATGAGATGAAGCTTTTAAGAGATACGATAGACCCGGTGAGTAATCAGTCTTCCCAAAAAACGTATACGTTGAGCCGGATAAAATAAGAAAAGTGCAAATATTGACCTAAATCCTTCGCATGCGGAGGATTTTTTTTATCTTTTTCTTTCCCTGTCCAACTCACGTTTAGCGTCCCGCTCTTTAATGTTTTCCCGCTTGTCATGTAGCTTTTTGCCCTTAGCCAATGCAATTTCAAGCTTGGCAAATCCGCGGTCAGAGATAAATAAACGCAATGGGATGATTGTAAGCCCTCGTTCTTTTATTTTTCCTAAGAGCTTATTCAATTCCTTTTTGTTAAGTAAAAGTTTTCTTTGACGCAGTGGCTCATGGTTATAATGTGTTCCCTTATCATAGGTAGAGATATTTAAATTCTTCACCCACAATTCCTCTTTTTGAAAAAAGCACCACGCATCGTTCATATTTACTTTTCCCGCACGGATAGACTTGATTTCTGTGCCTGTTAATAATATACCTGCAATAAATTTGTCGAGAAATTCAAATTCAAAATAGGCCTTTTTATTTTTTATATTGATGTTTTCGCTCATTTATTTTCCGTCTTTCCGCTGAAGAAATAGCTGTTCTAATTTTTTCCTTTTGAAGATTTTCTGAGCTTGATCACCTGTGGCAATGAGCCGGTTACCCACCTCTACCTTATATTTAGTTATGATCTCCTGCTGCACAATGGATTGCAGGGTAGCCGTGAACACCACTTCTTCTCCCGGGAAAGCTGGAGCCTGATGATCGACTTTAATACTGGTGCCAATACCTTCTTCATCATCGTCGCACAGATCTATCACAAAAAGCCGTCCGCTCCATTCCGCGTCACGGGCAATACAAAAAGTTGCATAGACAGGATGTACCAACCCTGCAAAAAATCCGGCGGTATCACTCTCCTCAACAATTTTAGCATAAGTTTTTTGATCGCCAGCTTTAAAAATGTTTTTCATTTCATAAGTAATATAGCCAGGATTGGAATACTTAGATACCATGAATTTTTCCATTTCATCAGACAATGACAGCATGTAAACTATTGATTCATTACTTTACAGCCAGCAAAGGTATCTGGATGCTGTGTCGCACAGCATTTATTGTTTCTCCTAATAGAACATCTTTCAATCCACGGTGACCATGAGCTCCCATCACTAAAAGATCTGCATCAAAGCGCTTCACAATTTGTGGGATGATCTTAGAAGGGCGGCCGAGACCTAATTCATACGTGACGCGATACCCATTTTCCATAAGTGATGTGGCGTAGCGTTTCAGGATATCATAATCTGCATTCGTTTCGAGATCGGAGATGTCTTTCTCCATCATCAGTGCACCTGCGGATTCCACTACATGAATAAGTAGGTAATCTGCGTTTTTGCCTCCCGTGGTTAAGGCTCGTGAAAGAGTTTCTTTATCCTTTGCTGAAAAATCCAGTGCCACAGCAACCCGTTTAAAATCATTCTTCAATTCAAAATCAAGAGGTAGAAATTCCTTGTGCATGCCCCGTGAAAGATATTCTCGCTGAGGGAGCAAAGGTTGGATGAGTATGTATATCAGCAACACGACGGCGGCGGTAATAACAGGAAATATGGTGAGATAAAGGATTAGATGATTGCCAGAAAACTCAACAAACAAGGCTTGAATCCCATTAGAGACCACCTTAGCATTTAAAAGAATTATGATGGATGCGGCAATCCAGGATGCAATTTTTGCCCATGTTCTGATGGCGAATTTACCCATCAGTTTCTTATCACTAAC
>JACCZV010000280.1 GCA_013695775.1 Chitinophagales bacterium
ATACAAATATCGTCTATGCAGGCACTGACGACGGTAATGTTTGGATTAGCATTAATAATTGCATTAACTGGACAAATATTTCTTCTGCACTTCCTAACCGCTGGGTTACCCGCATAACATGCGATCCTGCCGATGCTCAGAGGGCATATGTTACCTTTTCAGGATATCGTTTTGATGATGATATGGCTCATGTTTATATGACTACTGATGCTGGCCAATCTTGGGCAAATATCGCTGGTGATCTTCCGGATGTTCCTGCAAACGATGTGCTGGCAGATCCCCTTCTCGATTCTACACTTTACCTCGCCACAGATGTAGCAGTTTTTTTTACCAATAATTTTGGTAATACCTGGTCTCTGCTTGGTACAGGGTTGCCTATAGTGCCTATCACTGATCTCACATTTCACGAACCAACAAGAACCTTGCTTGCTGCAACCTACGGCCGTTCTATGTATTCAGTTGGATTAGAATTTTTTTCTTCAAATGCAGCTCCACCATTACTTATTAACGACATATCAATTTTTCCGAACCCTGTAGATGATATTCTCAATTTGAAATTTACAACACCGAAATCATGCATCGGTACCATAGAGATTTATGACCAGAAGGGTGAATTACTTTTTGTTGAAGAAAAATATTTCAACAAAGGACTGAACACTATCTCGTGGAATAGTACATTCATGAATAAAAATCATTTCCATCCGGGAATCTATTTTCTAAAAATACAGGGAGGCTTAGTATTGGGGGTAAAAAAGTTTTCGATAATTTAATATTATAGAGCTTAATCAAGTCGCAATCCTACCTTATCTTTAATGAAGACAAAGCAGGTTTAGAACGCAAATATGGTAGAAACCATAATTAAAATTGTAATCCACAGCGGGTGAATTATTTTTCAGGTTTAAAGGATCATTTTTAATTTGAATCTTTGCCTGGTGATATTCTCTGTAATTGTATTTTAAGCATTTATACGCAGCCCATAGTTATAATCGTCGCATCAATAAACTGTTTTATTTATTGATCTAACTTACACATCAATAGATGAACATCCTTCATATCAGCGCTGAATGTTATCCGGCTGCCAAGGTCGGAGGCCTTGCAGATGTTGCAGCGGCATTGCCCAAATACATGAACAAAGCAGGCCACAAGGCAGAGCTGATCATGCCTTATTATAACAACAAATTCTTCCGCGATCATTCTTGGGAAGTTGTTCGAGAAAGCGATTTCAACCTAGGTGTAACTGCCTATCCTTACCGAATCCTGAAGGAAAAAACAGACACTCTTGGGTTTACTCTCTTCACTACGGAAATTCCCGGGTTGCTGACAGAGGAATTTCCCTATGGCTATTGGAATGATGTGCAGCGTCACCTTGGCTTCCAGATTGCCGTTGCCGATTGGCTAAGCCATACTTCCGATCTTCCCGACGTCATTCATTGTCACGATCATCATTCGGGACTTCTTCCATTCATGATAGATTATTGTTTCCGTTACAATTCGCTGAAAGACATTCCAACGGTATTCACCATACACAACGGTTCCTACCATGGTGCTTTTTCGAGGGATCAGTCCTCACTCATACCACCGTTCGACAATTGGAAAACCGGAATGCTTGAATGGACGAACGCGATCAATCCAATGGCCTCCGCAATAAAATGCTGCTGGAGATTCACTACGGTTTCGCGAAGCTACCTGCAGGAATTACAGCAATATGCACTGGGCCTTGAGTCACTTATAGTAAGCGAGCGCCAAAAATCGCTGGGTATCCTTAATGGCATCGATACTGAACTTTGGGATCCCGCCACTGATTCATATCTGGAAAAAAATTATACTACAGATACGGTTACCTCCGGAAAGATTAAAAACAAATCAGCTCTCTGTGAAGAGTTTGGGCTCGACCCAGAAAAAATGCTTGTCGTGTTTATCGGACGGCTTGTATCAGATAAGGGTGCTGACTTGCTGCCTGAAAGCATCATTCAATCGGTAAGCGAATACGAGGACAAAGTTAATTTCATAGTGCTGGGTAGTGGGGATGGAAGATTAGAGAATAACCTTACGTCACTCGCTGCAACACTACCAGCCAGCTTCCAGAATTATATAGGCTATAATGAAAAACTTGCACATCTCATCTATGGTGGGGCCGACTTCCTCTTAATGCCGTCACGGGTAGAGCCCTGCGGATTAAACCAACTTTATGCATTGCGATATGGAACTATTCCTATAGTGACAGCCACCGGAGGGCTGAAGGATACTGTACTTGACCTCGCTATGGCGGGAGGCTTCGGAATACGCTTCGAAGAGGCGGTGGTGCGCAATATTGTCAACGCTATTGGGCGAGCCGTTTTATTATTCGAGGACGAAGAAAAATTCTCAGAGATCCGGAAGCAGATAATGACCATAGATCATTCCTGGCAGCATGCAGTAAAGGAATACCTGGATTTATACAGCTCAATGAAATAAGAAAAAATTATTGATGCAGCATGCATCTGTTATCTACTTTATTTAGCTTCACAACATCAAACAAAAAAATGCATGCAGCAGGAGAGGGTGATTGCAGTAATACTTGGAGGAGGTGCCGGCTCGCGGTTGTCTCCGCTTACAACTTACCGTGCTAAACCGGCAGTATCCATCGCAGGGAAATACCGGCTTGTTGACATCCCCGTATCAAATTGTATCAACTCGAACATTCAGCGCATGTTCGTGCTGACGCAGTACAACTCAGCCTCGCTTAATAAACATATAAAAAACACTTATCATTTTAGTGACTTCAGCAAAGCCTTCGTCGACATTCTTGCCGCAGAGCAGACCCCGGACAACCCGAAATGGTTCATGGGAACAGCAGATGCAGTACGTCAATCGCTGCACCATCTGAATAACCAGCACTTTGATTATGTGCTCATACTTTCCGGGGATCAACTTTACCAGATGAACTTTATGGCAATGCTTGATCACCATGAACAGTTGGGAGCTGAAATCACCATTGCTACCACACCAGTAAATGACCGTGATGCACCAGAATATGGCATCATGAAAACAAAAGAATCCGGCTTCATAGATTCCTTTGTTGAGAAACCAAAAAAGCAGTGGCTGCCCCAGTGGACCTCGGTGGTAAGTGAGAAAATGAAAATGCAAGAACGTCATTACCTCGCCTCAATGGGCATTTACATCTTTAATCGTAAGGTGCTTGCAGAGGCTCTGCAGGCAAACTTAGACGCTACTGATTTCGGTAAAGAAATAATACCCCAGTCGATAGGAAAGTATAAGATGCTGAGTTACCAGTTCGAAGGTTATTGGACCGACATCGGAAACATCCGCTCTTTTTACGAAGCGAACCTCGCGCTCACTGATGAGATACCGCAATTCAACCTTTTCGACAGTAGTAGCGCGATATATACCCATTCACGTATGCTACCCCCCGCAAAAATTTCAGGCACCCACATGAATGCAGCCATCATCGCCGAAGGCAGCATAGTGATGGCGGCAAAAATAGAACGGTCAGTTATAGGGATCCGCTCGCGGATAGGGGAAGGCAGCGTAGTTATAAACAGCTACATCATGGGCAACGATTATTTCGAAACCCTTCAGTCTATTAATGCATCTGTCAGCAGGGGCTTCCCTGTGATGGGGATAGGAGACAGGTGCTTCATTCAAAACACAATAATCGATAAGGACTGCTACATCGGAAACGATGTGCATATCAAAGGCAGCCCTGACTTACCCGACATGGACAACAACATGCTTACAGTGAAGGAAGGAATAGTAGTGGTG
>JACCZV010000290.1 GCA_013695775.1 Chitinophagales bacterium
TTATAATCCTATCTAATGTGATGGTCAAAGGTTTACGCTTCAATTTTACTTTTGCAGAATTCCGCACTTACTTAAAAGTAACGATATAGAATCTTAACCTTTGAAATATTGTTCATTTTGGTTTTGATATTTTCCAGATAACACCAGTTTTTTCTAGGGGCTTTGGCCCCAGATCGCTCATTTTTACGATCCCATAATCCACTATATATAAATTTTCTCCCGCAGTATCGAAACGAACCGATATAGGACGTTCAAGGCCTTGATTCTTCAAACCTGATGCCGGTCCGTTGCGCTTTCCCTTATTAGTAGCGAAATCTTCATCCACACCATTGCTCATATTTACACGCACCACCTTGTATCCTTCAGGGGACCGGACCTTTCCAACCGGTATCGCCATATTACCAAACTCAGCAACGAATGCATCCCCAACAAAACCAAATTTATCACTGTGTGAGAAGTCTAATCCATTAGGAGATGAATGAACCCCCAAAATTGCCAATGGAAGGGGCGGGGTGTTTGGATAAGATTGGAGAAGAGACTCAACATTTTTATTTCCTTGCTTTTTAAATTCTTGATCCTGTGATACAGGTTTTCCTGAAGAGAAATCAGGCCATCCATACCATACACTGGGCTTCACCTCCCATAATACATCTGCTGCTTCCTCAACAGGCCGGCTACCACGATTGTCGAAACCATTTTCAGTGGCGTAAAGCTTTCTGTCATACACTGCAAGTCCAGATGGATTTCTAAAACCCCATGCTACTAATTCCACCGGACCACCTTCAATGGGGATGCGCATGATAGAACCACTGCAAGGAAGTGAACCACTTATTAACTGACCAGGTTGAGTTGGGGTATTATATGATTGAAATGCTCCGGTATTGGCCTTATCACCTACATTATCCGTTAGAACATTGTCACTTTGGTAATTTATTCCCGTCAATATTATATCACGACAGGGAATATCATGAAATTCAGGCCTTCTCCTGAGCCAACCAAACTGAGCATTATCCTCACCTGCAATTCCAGAATTAGTTGCTGTTCCCTGACCGAAATAGATATAATTATTAATAATTACCAGACCGTTGGTAGTATGATCTCCCAAACTAGGAAGTTGGTCCAGCAATACCTTTATCTCGCCGGTTGGTGCAATCTGAAGTATCTTTCCTCCCTCACTTTTTCCGCCTTCCGCTACGTAAAATTTCCCTTTAAAATAGGTAAGACCAGTCCAGGGCCCATTACGTGAACCGGTTGCTACCAATGTCGCCTTCCCATCTTCAATACGCAAAAGTTTTGGCTCCCAAGCTACGTCTCCAGATGAAGAACCGGCCTCTATCACATAGGCACCCCCATTTTCATCAAAAGCCATAGCTGTGGGGAAAGTTAATCCCGACGCGACCATCTCTATTTTATATCCATACGGTATTGCAATGTCATTGGGGTTCATTGTGCGGGCCACATCTGTTGGCATGAACTGACCACCCTGAGAATGGCGTATGCCGGAACATCCACCCATCGTAATGGCTGATAAGGTGAATAGTAAAGAGCGAATTATTTTTTTCATGAAGCTTTATACTTTAATCAAGTTGAACTGTACATAGAAGAAATTGAAATGATCGCGCCACTGGCCAAGTTTCTTAGCATTTAGTGTGTTACAACGGTTATTTGAACGACCGCGGGTATTAAATCATCATAGGCTTTTTTCTTTCGTAAGGTAGTATCTTGCAAAGCCTTCTTAATGGTATTGTTATTTTGGATAAGCAGAAAAAATATATACGGGCCAACAGGTTAATTTTATACCTGCCCCCTTCGGGAAAACGTCCGCGATTGTAGAGGTATATCCGTTAAAACTTTTGTAGAGAGAGTAGTTAATTAAATATTTGTAATTGTGTGGAATAAGCGACATTATCTATAAGGGCTCTCACCAGGTAAATGCCTTCGGGCACCTTATCCCTAATCTGAATTTGTAAATTCAGCCCACCATCGATTAATGACGCTTTTTCGGTGAAAACATCCTGACCTAATACATTTGTCACATGTATGGATGCGACATCAGTGCTATGATGAGATAGTTGCATATAAAGGGTAAAAATGCCATCAGAAGGGTTTGGATAGAGCAATAATTGCAATAGCGTGTTTGCCAGCGATCCCTGCAGCTTACATGATTCATATACAGTAATTACGGGGGAAGTTTTGCTGCAACCAAACCCATTGGTCACTACTACCTTATAATTTCCTGGAATGGTAGCCTTGTAAAACTTGTTGGTAGCTCCTATAATATTTGAAGTACCTTTCTTCCACTGATAGGTTATGCCAGCACCATAAATGGCTTTTAAGGTAACTGAGCCAGTAAGGCAAATATCAAGATCTCCCATAGCCATAACCTCCGCCGCTGGTTTTGGAATGAAATTGACAATAGTAGGCGATGAAATACTGGGGCAGTTGGGGCCTACTGATTCTTCCACTGAAAAGGAGCCTTCTACATCCGTAGTATAAACAGCATTGGTTGCGCCAACAATTTTGGTTGTTCCGTTATACCATTGATAAGTAAATTTAGAATTATCATTGGCCGATAAGGTAACTGTTTCTCCTTCACATGAATTTACAACATCCTCTGGAGTTATTACAGCTTCAGGAAGTTTAATCCTCTGGATAGAGATTCCCTCTGGCGTGGCTGTACAGTTAAAATCGTTGGTTTCCATCACCTCAAACAAACCTCCTTCCGTGGTTGTATATTTTTTATTAGTTGCACCTGGAATGGGATGGCCATTTTTCCACCATTGATATAATACTCCTGAAGCGGGGTATGCATTTAAAACAACAGGTTCCCCAGCACATGCAGGGAGATAGCCTTCAGGTATAATCGTTGAGTTAATTATTGCATTTTCGTCAATGATTAAATCGCAGTTGTCATCAAGGTTATTGCAGACATCAACTTCCCCGGGATGAATATTGCTATTGGCATCATTGCAATCTGAACTGTTCTGCACATAACCTGCTGGAGCTGAAAAGCTGAGCGTATCACTATTCAAATCACCATAACTATCGCCGTCAGCATCTTCATAAAAAGTTTGTGCAGCAGCAGAGCCGGAAAGTTTTAGAATCCAATAGTCATTAGCTCCCTGGGTTGGCTGTGAAATATCTCCATTCTGACCCGAGAAAGTATGGCCGGCTAAAAGAAATCCTCCATCTATGGTTTGTAGCACCCTATGGACCTTTTCATCATTGGCACCTCCAAAATCTGAATCCCATGTTTTTGCTCCGTTAGCATCTGTTTTTATCACCCAATAATCGCTTAATCCAAGACTAACCTCTGTTTTATCACCACTTATTCCCGATTCAGACCACCCTGCCATTATATACCCTCCCTCTAAGGTTTGGATGATGGATTTTAACTTATCATATCCGCTTCCTCCGAAGGTCGCGTCCCATTGTTTTACGCCACTTTCGTTTGTTTTCACTATCCAGAAATCATATCCTCCCTGACCCATTTGAGTTTTATCACCACTTATATCTGATTCAGAGTAACCTCCAATAATATATCCACCATCCGAAGTCTGTTCAAGAGAGTAGAGGTACTCGTGTTCGCTGCCCCCATATCTTGCGTCCCAAAGCTTCACTCCGTTTTCGTCGGTCTTTACAATCCAATAGTCATTAATGCCCTGAATGGGTTGGGATTTATCCCCACTCACACCCGATCGGGACCAGCCACCAAGAATATATCCCCCATCAGCAGTTTGGTGAACAGCGTTAAGCTCCTCAATGTCTGAACCACCGAAATCTTTGTCCCATTGTTTTACCCCATTTGCATCTGCCTTAACCATCCAGAAATCATTTTCTCCCTTATTAATTTGTGTTTTATCGCCGCTAATACCAGAGTTAGATGTTCCGGCCATAATATAGCCTCCATCTGCTGTTTGTTCTAAAGCTCGCAGCTCGTCATCACCAGAGCCTCCATATCTTGCATCCCATTGCTTATTACCATTCGCATTCACTTTAAGGATCCAATAATCGCTTGACCCATTGCTGGGTTGGGTCTTTTGGCCACTAATTCCAGATTCCGACCAACCGGCAAGTATGTATCCCCCATCTGTTGTCTGTTGAGCAGAGTACAGTTGCTCTTTTTTATCGCCACCGTAACGCTTATCCCATTGCTTATTACCTAAGACATCTGTTTTTACAATCCAGTAGTCGGTTAGGCCCTGGCTCGGTTGTGTTTTATCTCCACTCGGTGGTGAATCAGAATCTCCCCCTAGAATAAAACCGTTATCAGCCGTTTGCTGCACTGAATATAACCCTTCACTTCCACTTCCTCCAAATCTTACGTCCCATTCTTTAACCGGTTCATTTTGACAATAAGAAGAGACAGAGGCCAGAATCAGAAAGGCACAAAGGAAAGTTTTTAATACCCTCGCCTGAGGCTGAAGAATTTTTTTGATGTAAATCAGATAATAATTCATAGTTGATTGAGATTCAGAAAAATGGAATTTAATTATAATTAAGGTAATTTAAATCAGCAATGGATATCGAATATAAAGAATTATATTTTCATATCATCGCTTAAATATACATTGTGGATATTATCAGATAAAATTAAACAACTAAATTAATATATCTATATCTATATCTATATCTATATCTATATCTATATCTATATCTATATCTATACACTCTCAGTTTTAATTATTGCTCAGTACTGCAATATACCACAGATTCTCTAAAATTTAGAATATTTACTCCCATTATTTTAGATTCGCCATCATATGAGACTACTTCGATCGGTATTTCTATTTCTAGTAACTATTATTCTCATTACCCTACTCAATAAAAAAATAGGCGATATACCTCCTCTTGGAAAGCTGCTCTCACCCTTCTCAGGTTTTTGGCAGAATAATGAAACCAATAAAATAGTTTCAGAACATTTAAGGATTCCCGGCCTACGAGAAAAAGTTTTAGTGAAATTAGATGACAACTTAGTGCCCCATATTTTCGCAAATAATAACTATGACCTCTATCTTGCTCAGGGGTACATTCATGCGAAGTACCGCCTATGGCAAATGGAATTTCAAACCCACGCGGCCGCAGGCAGAATATCAGAGATTATCGGCAATAAAGCAATAGGTTATGACCGTCAGCAAAGAGGGTTCGGGATGGTATACGGAGCCAAGAATTCACTCAAAGCTATGTTGGCAGATAGCAAAAGTGCCGAAGCGGTAAATGCTTATACAGAGGGCGTGAATGCCTGGATAAGCGAGTTAGAGTATGGAGATCTTCCTATAGAATATAAGTTATTAGACTACCAGCCAGAACCATGGACTCCCTTAAAATGCGCTCTGCTCTTAAAGTATATGACATATGATCTTGCTGGCTACAGTAAGGATTTCTTTCTAACCACTATATTGAATCAATACGGTTTGATTGCTATAGACTCCCTATTTCCCAGCAAGCCCTTTATCAATGATCCAATTATTCCATCAGGCACACCCTGGGATTTTTCCCCGTTATCACTTCCTCCCCCGCCTGTAAATTCTATTGCGGTAGAACCCAAGCTTCCCTTTCACCATCTGCCAAACCCCGACAATGGAAGCAATAACTGGGCAGTAAGTGGAGAAAAAACAGCCTCAGGCTTTGCGATTCTTTGTGGTGATCCTCACCTCGGTTTAAATTTGCCCTCTTTATGGTTTCAAATTCAACTTGTTAGTCCTGATTGTAATGTTACAGGAGTATCTCTGCCAGGGACTCCCAGTGTAATTATTGGGTTTAACGAGCAGATAGCGTGGAGTGAAACAAATGTTGATGCTGATGTGCTGGACTGGTATAGCGTAAAGTTCAGGGATTCATCGTATACCGAATATTATCATGATAATAAATGGAAACCTACCAGTATGAATCTTGATACCATAAGAATTAGAGGAGCTGAATACGAAATTGATACCATCATTTTTACGGAACATGGGCCTATTGTGACAAAAAACAACAGTATTTCGTTACGTGAATACATACCGTCTGGATATGCGATGAAGTGGCTGGGGCACGAGCCAACTCTTGAATTAAGAGCCTTCTTAGATCTCAATCGTGCAAAAAACTATGAGGACTTTGTCAAGGCCCTCGGATATTTTCAATGCCCCGCTCAGAATTTTGTTTATGCAGATGTTGATGACAACATTGCTATGTGGGTTAACGGAAAATTCCCCCTTAAATGGCCAAACCAGGGCAAGTTTTTGCTTGATGGAACAGATCCTTCCAACAACTGGCACGGATGGATTCCTCATGATCATAATCCTCACGTGAAAAATCCTCCGAGAGGCTTTGTTAGCTCTGCAAACCAATCTCCGGCTGATTCAACCTATCCCTATTATTTAAACTGGGAATTTGAAGTCTTTACCCGCGGCTACCGTATAAATGAGCGACTATCGGCAATGAATAACATCACCATTGACAGCATGCGCTCCCTTCAAGCCGATGGAAAAAATCTTATTGCAGCAAAGGTGTTACCGAAGATGTTGGAGTCTATGGATGAGAAGATTCTAACAGAAAATCAACGGCAAATACTTAAAGCGCTTCGCGATTGGAACTTTGTAGCGGGATCGGAATGTATTGAGCAAGCACTTTTCGATCTATGGTGGAATTACATTAAATCCTTAATATGGGATGATGAATTGGGAATAAAGGATATGCGGTATCCGGGTACAGAAATATCACTGAAAACAGTCATGTTGAATATTAACCGGCAATGGATCGATAATAAGAATACAGAGAAAATTGAAACCTTAAACGACGTTGTCAATCAATCTTTCAGATTGGCCTATGATTCTTTGAATAGTTCATTCGGCAGCGAATGGAATCAGTGGCAATGGTACAAGTTGAAATCTACACATGTCAACCACTTGCTTCGAATACCAGCCTTCAGCTATTCAGATATAAAGACAGGAGGAGGGAAATTAATGGTAAATGCCACCTCTGGTGACCATGGACCATCGTGGCGCATGGTTGTTGAATTAAAAACTAAACCCCAAGGATATGGAATCTATCCCGGTGGACAGTCAGGCAACCCGGGTTCTCCATATTATGATAATATGCTTAGCATGTGGGCGCAGGGACTACAGAAGGAATTGGTAGTTCTGCATTCAGCAGCCGAGCACAACAATCATATTGTTTCCACTATCACACTAAATTAATGCTGATTCTCTTTTTCCTTATTATCATATGTACGTTTTTCGGACAACTACTTTTGCCCTGGTGGAGCATGTGTTTATTTACTATTCCCCTTGCCTTTATCTTTGGAAGAAACTTTCGTCATGTGATCTGGTCAGGATTTTTTGGATGCGGTATGGTTTGGTTGGTCATAGCTCTTGTGATAAACGAATCAAAAGGAAATATAATGACTTCCCGCATTGCCTCACTATTCTCTGCACCTTCAAATGTTTGGCTTTTTTTAGGGGCATTTATTATTCCTGCCCTGCTTGGTGTTCTTAGTGCTTCTGCCGGATTCTCTTTAAGGCGACTTTATAAAAGCGATCTCCATCTTAGGATAAAAGATTAATATCTTCTATCATTATCGGCCCATATATACCATCAACACAGAAATGTCACTGGGGGAAACTCCGCTTATTCGGCTTGCCTGGCCCAGTGTTTCTGGCCTAATGCGGGTTAATTTCTGCCGGGCTTCCACGGACAAGGAATTTATAGAAGAATAATCAAAATGTTTAATGATTGGGGTTTCCTCCAATCTATTCATTTTTTCAACCTGCAATTTTTCCCGTGCAATGTAGCCCTCATACTTCATAACAATTTCAGCTTGCTCAACAGTTTCCCCCTCATAGTCTTTAAGAATATTTCTTACCTTCTCCAGTGACTCACTCATAGACTTCAAATCCGTTTGAGGACGCGACAAAATTGAAAATAATGACGATCGCTCAAGAGTATCTGAGGTTTTTCTCTCTGTGAGATATTGATTTATTTCAGATGGTTCTATTTTCTCTTTTTTGAAGGCTTGGATGATTTCATCTATAGCCTCAGTTTTTTGTTTCACGCGAAACATTCTATCATCAGATGCTAAACCGATTGAATACCCCATCGGTGTTAATCGTATATCGGCATTGTCCTGGCGTAGAAGAATCCGGTATTCCGCCCGTGAAGTAAACATTCGATAAGGCTCATCTGTCCCTTTGTTGATGAGGTCATCGATTAAGACTCCAATGTAAGCCTCCGATCTTTTTAAAACCAAGGCGTTCTTCTGATTTACTTTTTGGTGCGCGTTAATACCGGCCAATAATCCTTGACAAGCTGCTTCTTCATAACCGGTAGTTCCATTGATCTGCCCAGCAAAAAAAAGATTTTCGACTTTCTGCGTCTCTAAGGATGGCCTTAATTGATGTGGTGGAAAATAGTCATATTCAATTGCATAGCCTGGTCTGAACATCCTTACATTACGGAATCCTGCAATATGGGTAAGCGCTTTATATTGCACAGCCTCCGGAAGAGAAGTAGAGAAGCCATTTAGATATACCTCCGCTGTCTCCCATCCTTCCGGCTCTACAAAGAGCTGGTGTCTATCCTTATCAGCGAAACGATTAATCTTATCCTCAATTGACGGACAGTATCGAGGACCTATACCCTTTATTCTTCCCGTAAACATGGGAGACTGATCGAAGCCCGATTTTAAAATATCATGGATTGTACTATCGGTATAGGTAATATAACATGACTTTTGATTCGTAAGCTTCGGAGTATTGGTGAACGAAAACCTGCCAGGATTCTCATCCCCGAATTGTTCTTCCATTTGCGAATAATCCAACGAGCGACCATCAAGGCGAGGAGGAGTTCCCGTTTTCATTCTCCCACTTTCAAAGCCGAGGGTTAATAATTGCTCTGTTAAACCGATAGATGGTTTTTCTGCTACTCTTCCTCCGCCAAATTGTTTTTCACCTATGTGTATAATACCATTTAAAAAAGTACCATTTGTGAGTACGACAGATTGCCCCATAATCTCCTGGCCCATTCCAGTTAGAATTCCAGTTACCCGTCGATTGTCGTCTGAAACCAACAGAGCTTTTACCCCATCCTGATAAAAATTAATATTGGGTATAGCTTCCAGCGCTTTTCGCCACTCATAAGCAAACAACATCCTGTCATTCTGGGTTCGGGGACTCCACATAGCAGGGCCTTTAGAGCGGTTTAGCATCCGGAACTGTATTGCAGATTTATCGGCAATAATTCCTGAATATCCTCCCAGTGCATCGATTTCGCGAACAATTTGACCCTTCGCGACGCCACCCATCGCAGGGTTACAGCTCATCTGAGCAATGGTTTGCAGATTCATTGTCACAAGCAATACCCGAGATCCAAGATTGGCCGCTGCAGCAGCGGCTTCACAACCGGCATGGCCTGCACCAACTACTATAACGTCATAAGAAGGAAACAATGCTTAAAATTTAAGGGCGAAGATATGACTCGCAAGGATGAAGACATATTATTCTGTCGAAGATGCTGTTTCACGTGAAACAGCTACAGCTCGAAATATAGGTTGACATAACTATTTTCTTTGTCAGTCATTGCTGCTTTGGATACAATATTATTATCTGAAAACCCCATACAATGAAGCAGCCCGTGAACCATAACACGTAACAGTTCATTTAAAAATGG
>JACCZV010000294.1 GCA_013695775.1 Chitinophagales bacterium
GAGATGAGACGCGAAAAGCTTGATGGTCGCGCGGACTCAGATTACTTTCGTCTGTTTTTCCAATCTTTAAAAAAAACTGAAGAGTATGAGGATTATTCCCGTAAGGAAAATCCTCTGCTGCCTGAAGACCAGTCGATCATCTCAATTCTTTATAAGCACGTTTTGTTTCCAAATGATATCTATCAGCAGCACATAGAAGATATCTTTCCGGGCTGGCTAGATGATAAGGATGCCATATATCATTCGATTATAAATACACTTGAATCCATCTCACCTGCCCAAAAAGCGTTCGTGATCAATCGTTCGAAAGAAACAAAAGAAAGCAAGGAATTTGCAATAAATCTACTCCGAAAAACTTTGCACCAT
The DNA here is from genome assembly GCA_013695775.1 of Chitinophagales bacterium. Lineage (GTDB taxonomy): Bacteria > Bacteroidota > Bacteroidia > Chitinophagales > UBA10324 > JACCZZ01. Next base: position 367 of record JACCZV010000294.1, read on the forward strand.
GATGATGAGGTTGTGCAGATGATAACCCCATTCCTGGAGAACTGGGATAAAGAAAGGCTGGCGATCATGGATTTTATATTAATGAAAATGGCGATTACTGAAATGCTGTACCTGTCGGAGATTCCGGTAAAGGTTACTATGAATGAATACATTGAGCTTGCTAAAATCTATAGCACTCCTAAAAGCGGAGAGTTCATTAATGGCATCCTTGACGCAATGATGAAGAAGCTGAAGGAAGATGGAAGAATTGTGAAAGAAGGAAGAGGAATGAAAGAGGAGTAGAAGTTTTGGAATGCAATTTATTGATTGCCCTTCCCACAAAGCGTTCATTGTGGACTAGATCCGCATCTATTGATGTTAATGCTGCGATTTTTAGTTTCCAGCTCAAGGCCGGAATGACGAGATGGTCAACGGGTTTCTCTGTTAGTAGTCTTGCGTTATCCAGATCGACAAAACGCGACAGGAGCTAAGCGTCCCGAGCAATCCGTTGCTTGATTTTTGTTGTGTGCCTGAACGAATTTAAAATGGCGCAGCACCTTCCACGGTCAATCCCATAGACCGCGCAGTTCCGGCAACCATCTTCATCGCTGATTCGATGGTGAAGCAATTCAAATCGCTCATCTTTTCCTCTGCGATCTTTTTCACCTGTTCCCAGTCTACGCTGCCCACTTTGTTACGATTCGGCACGGCGCTGCCCTTTTCCTTTTTGGACATCTCTAACAATGAAACTGCCACTGGGGGTTGCTTGATGACAAATTCAAAGGACTTATCCTTATAAACAGTAATGATTACAGGAAGCGTCTTGCCTGCTTTTTCCTGAGTCTGGGCATTGAAGCGTTTGCAGAATTCCATAATATTAACCCCTTTGGCACCTAAGGCCGGGCCTATTGGTGGGGCCGGATTTGCCGCACCACCCTTTACCTGCAACTTGACATAAGTCTCAATTTCCTTCGCCATCTTTAAAGTATTAATTTCTACTGTTAATTTATTGTTTCTCTACCTGGGCATAATTCAATTCAACCGGCGTTTTTCTTCCGAAAATCTTTACAGTAACTTTTAATTTCTTCTTTTCTTCATTTACTTCCTCAACTAAACCGATGAAGTCATTAAAGGGCCCATCTGTAATTTTTACATTTTCACCAATCAGAAATGGTTCACTTATCGTCTCTCCCACCTCCGCCATCTCATCCACCTTACCCAAAATGCGGTTTACTTCAGTTTTGCGCAACGGCTGAGGCTTCACACCTCCTAAAAAATTAATTACTCCGGAAACATGCTTGACAGCTGAGAAGATGTCTCCATTCATTCTCACTTCGTCGGCCTCTAACAGCATGTATCCGGGGTAAAATGTTCGTTCTTTAATAACTTTTTTCCCATTCTTCACTTTATAGATTTTCTCCATCGGCACAAGAACCTGGGTTATGATCTCCTTCCAGCCGCTGCGTGAAATCTCATTTTCAAGGTATTCTTTTATCTTCCGTTCTTTTCCACTTATAACACGAAGCACATACCATTTTTTCTCATCAGTCATAGAGCTCGCTATTTAGAACAAATGGTAGAAAGTAGACATTGCAAAATTTGCTGCCTTATCCATTAGAAATATAATAAAGGCAAGAATAAGAGCAGCCACTGTAACGACAACGGTGCTTGACTGAAGCTCTTCCCAGGTAGGCCATGAAACTTTGTTGAGCAGCTCATTGGAGGTCTCAGAGAAAAATGTTCGGATTTGATTCATAATAGTTTAAAATTTTGTTTAAAGACCCAATGTGTTCGAGCACTTTGGCAGAAATATGAAGGTTGCACGGGTGGAAGGACTCGAACCCTCAGCCAATGGTTTTGGAGACCACTACTCTACCAATTGAGCTACACCCGTTTATTAATTTATATACTTATCTGACTTGATTTACAAAAGTGCATACTATTTAATGATGTCAGTGACCTGACCGGCGCCAACAGTACGGCCGCCTTCACGAATAGCAAACCTCAATCCTTTTTCCATTGCTACTGGCATGATGAGCTTAACCACCATAGCAATATTGTCGCCCGGCATCACCATTTCAACACCTGAAGGTAATTCAACCTCACCTGTTACATCTGTAGTACGAAGATAAAACTGAGGTCGGTATTTATTAAAGAAAGGTGTATGGCGACCTCCTTCTTCTTTTGACAATACATATACCTCGCACTTAAACTCTGTATGAGGAGTAATAGAACCAGGAGCACAAACAACCATTCCTCGGCGTATGTCGTCTTTTTCTACCCCCCGTAACAACAGGCCAACGTTATCGCCGGCCTCCCCCTCATCAAGGATTTTCCGAAACATTTCAACTCCTGTTACGGTTGATTTCAGTGATTGCTCCTGTAAGCCGATGATCTCCACAGCATCTCCTGTATGAATCATTCCTCTTTCAATGCGACCTGTAGCTACCGTTCCTCGTCCCGTTATAGAAAAAACATCTTCCACCGGCATCAGGAAAGGTTTATCTTTTGCGCGGACTGGAATCGGAATGTCTTTGTCTACAGCATCCATCAGATCCTGTATCGACTGCATTCCGGCTGGGTCATTGTTTAAAGAGCCCAGGGCTGAACCCCGTATAATTGAAGCATTGTCACCATCAAACTGGTAAAAACTCAGCAATTCACGAACCTCCATCTCCACAAGGTCGAGCAATTCCGGATCATCTACCAGATCCACCTTATTCATGAAAACAACCACTTTCGGAACACCTACCTGCCGTGCAAGCAGAATGTGTTCACGGGTCTGCGGCATTGGACCATCAGTGGCAGCAACAACCAGAATAGCACCATCCATCTGAGCTGCTCCGGTTACCATATTTTTAATATAGTCGGCATGACCCGGGCAATCTACGTGCGCATAGTGACGACTCAGGGTCTGATATTCAACGTGCGCCGTATTAATTGTAATACCACGTTCTTTTTCTTCAGGAGCGTTGTCGATAGAATCGTATGACTTTACATCCGCCAAACCTTGTTTAGCAAGCACATAGGTAATTGCTGAGGTAAGCGTAGTTTTACCATGATCCACGTGTCCTATTGTACCAATATTTACATGAGGTTTGTTTCGTTCGAATTTTTCTTTAGCCATAGCTTAATTTTTGATGATGTGTTTGAAATTAATTAAATCGTTGTTCGATAAAAATATTTATTGGTATTTAGTTTCTGACTTCAAAATTGCTTATTAATTTTTCATCTTATTCTTTTTTGAGCCGATGACCAGAATCGAACCGGTGACCTCATCCCTACCAAGGATGTGCTCTACCAACTGAGCTACATCGGCAATCTTCATTAAACCTTCCAGGTATCTCCTACTCTTCATCCGCTTTATCTTAAATTCCAATCTTCTGGCTTCAACTAAAGTATTACACTCAATGAACGATTTCACTTCAACAGGCAAAATATTTCTGGTCGCTTTCACTCTCCCTAACTTATGTTGAGCCACTCTTCGCTCTAAATTATCTGTGCTTCCTGTATAATATCTCCCATTGCAACACAAAAGAATGTAAACTCCAATTCTTCCCATTGGAGCGGGAGACGAGACTCGAACCCGCGACCCTCAGCTTGGAAGGCTGATGCTCTACCAACTGAGCTACTCCCGCTTATTATTTTACTTTTCAAAGAACTTCTGCGACTTCTCCGATGAAAATCGGAGTGCTCTACCAAAAAGCTATTTCCGCATATTATTTATTTAAAAGAACATATCTACCTCGCTAACCTAAGTGGGGAGAGGAGGATTCGAACCTCCGAAGTCATAAGACAACAGATTTACAGTCTGCCCCGTTTGGCCACTCTGGAATCTCCCCTAATTTGTGAGATTACTGATGAAATCTCTCACCCTCATGAGCCGATGGAGGGATTCGAACCCCCGACCCACTGATTACAAATCAGTAGCTCTGGCCAGCTGAGCTACATCGGCAATTACTCTGGTAAGTATTCTTTATTGGTTGATTTTCATGATAATCTAAAACCCTTCACCACTTGATCCGGTTTACATACTATTAATCTGAATTGATTCACAACCTCCAATAGCGAAACAAAAGCAAAACACGATTGCTCCATCAATCAAATGCGTTATAGGAAAGGGTGTAAGCACTTTCATCACAGAGCAGACCACTTACCTCTCAAAAAAGGTGGGCAAATATACATGATAATATGAGAAATCAGAAGCAGAGGAAATTAACCGCGGATTTTTTCCTTATGCTTTTTAACCTGCCTAATAATTGAAGCAGAGGCTAATTCAACAGATTCTTCGAAAATCTTGCTGCGCTCTTCCGCGAATATGGTTTTTCCTGGTATCTGCAGTCTGATCTCAACAATTTTATCTTTGAGATTAGCGCTGTTATGATCTAATTTGAGCATCACCTGTACATCAATGATCCGTGTTGTAATCTTCTCTACTTTCTCAAGCTTTTTCTGAATGAAATCTTCCAGTTTTCTATCAGCGTTGAAGTGTATTGAGTGAATCTTAATATTCATAATATAGATTTTCAACAGCAAAAAATGGTTATGCTTTGGGATGCGCCTTTTTATAAATGTCCTTCAGCTTATCGATGCTATTGTGCGTGTAAACCTGAGTTGCCGCAAGGCTGGCATGCCCAAGCAGCTCTTTTATAGCATTGATCTCAGCTCCATTATTCAGAAGATGGGTCGCAAAAGTATGACGAAGGACATGCGGGCTTTTTTTATCAATGGTTGTTACTCCTTCCAGCAGTAAATGTATTATTGAATATACCTGACGAGGACTCATTTGTTTGCCCTGCTCTGTAACAATAAGTGCTTGAAAGTTATCATATGAAATGCTCGTATTTCTTAATTCCAGGTATTCTTTCAAAATAAGCTTTAACGGTTCCGTGAAAGGAATGATCCGCTCCTTATTTCCTTTACCAAGAACCTTTATTTCACTGCTGTACAGATCAATTGACTGATCTGTAAGATTTATCAATTCCGACAGCCGGATGCCGGTAGCATAAAATATCTCAAATATTAATCTATTTCGGATTGCTGTAAATCCGGTTCCAAAATCATAATGATGCAAGAATAATTCAATCTTGTTTTTATGGATGAATTCTGGAAGCCTCTTCGACATCTTTGGCGCAATTACTTTGCTGACAGGGCTTTGCTTAGCATTACCCCGCTTCATTTCAAATTTAAAAAATGTTTTTAGCGAAGACAGTTTACGATTAATGGTTCGGGTACCGATTCCCGATTCCATCAACGATACGAGCCATGAACGGACATGAATATGGCCGGCATGGAGAATATCATCTAAATCATAAATGTTTTTAAGATAAGAAGAGAATTGCGTCAGGTCGTTTTCATATGCAACAACCGTATGTCTGGAATAACGTTTCTCGTATTGAAGATATTGAAGAAAATTCCGAAGATCCATCCTATGAAGCTGCTTACGACCAAAGGTAAGCAAATGGGAAAGAGGTTGAGCTATTCTTATTGAGCTTCCATCTCACGGGTAACAACATCGCGGTAAACGGCTTTAAGCACTTCACCCCTTCTTCTTATAGAAGGTTTTGTAAATGCCTGGCGGGTTTTCAATTGCTTTAAAATACCTGCCTTCTCAAATTTCTTCTTATATTTTTTAAGGGCCTTGTCGAGGGATTCGCTATCCCTGGTATCAATAATGAGCATGTATGTTTTAAAATTTAAGGAGTGCAAAGATAAAGAAGTAATCGTGATCTGCAAATTACCATCCAGCAACAGGTTTAGAAGATGTTATGAAATGAATAAGTGCCTCTTCAGCTCCACTCAACCCTTCGACTTCACTAAGGGTGATTCCGCAAAGGACATGCGGAAGCGTCCATTGCCAGGTTGAGGACAATTTGAACATGATAGATGGAGTTTCAACCATATCAAAACAGTTTCTAAATATTTCTGTTTAAAATGGCCTTGGCATAATTATCCCAACTCATCTGTTTCGATGACGCGGCTACATCCTCTCGCAATAGGGGATAATTTATAAATCTCAGCATCTGATTTGCCATAGATTGAATATCTCCGGGCTCTGCCAAATATCCATTGTATCCATCTATTATGGTTTCAGGAAAATGGCCTACACGGGTCGCCAATACTGGCAGATTAAAATTGTAAGAGAGCGATTCAACCCCCGAAGGTGTTGCTGTGGAATAATATAAAACAATGCAATCACTTACCTGAAAATATATAGGAACTTCTTCGTTTGCAATGAAGCGATTAACAACAGTTACTGAGTCCTGCAGTTGTAAATCTTCTATCAGCTTAAGAGGGTTGTATTCTTGTTCATTAGATGCATGTGGAAGTACCAGTCGTTTGGCCAATCTAAAGAGCGTATTTTTTACTTTTGTAGAAAGCTTATTTCTGTTTAAGGTATTCCAGAAAGATTCACCGGCAATAAGTAATGAAACATCATCTCTTTTTTCTGCTATGAGCTTAAAGGCATGTATCACATTATGCAGTCCCTTATATTTTCTGATGAAGCCAAAAAAAAGAAAGACATACTTTTTCAGATGCAATTTTTCTTTAGTATTCTGAATGTTTAGGTGAGGATCTGGTTGAAATAAATCGTATACCGGATGAAATAGCTTGATGATCGTATTTTCATCTTTAGAACGAACGCCGTTTTCACTAACGAAAAATGTTTTCTCCGGGAAGGATGCCTGCAACTCAGAAACAGTTTTATAGGCATGAGCAATATATGTGGATGCAGATCTTAAGCCATAGGATGTAAGTAATTTATCAATTTTGGAGGACTCCTTTTGTACTATCAGATGACAGTCGAATATTATCTCTGTGCCGCCTGACACCATCAGTCTGCGTGCCATCCACCCGAGCGGCAACCCCTGCAATGCTATAGCCCATTGAAAGATCACCATATCGGGCTTAAGTGATTGAATGTATTTCACCGTTGCTGACCACGTTAGAGGATTATTGTAGTTGGTGAGGTAATTAACGGTGATGTTAGTGCCTTCGAGCAGATTATTTTTACTTTCTGTATCTAAAAAATTTCTGGGAATGATTGCCGGATATTGCTGAGTCCATGATACGATAAATACTTGGGCACCTTGCCGTTCTAAAGCTTTTGCCAGCGAGGTATTATAGTTTGATATGCCGCCTTTAAACCAGGGACCAGGGCCAAAACATACAATTCTCAAAATTAGCGGATTAAGCTTTGTTCCTTCTAATCACTGCTGCATTATATACTCTTCTCATCCCTTCTTCAATAGGAATTTTTGGTTCCCACTGATATTTACTTTTTACATATGTCATGTCAGCATATCTTGAATGAACCCCAACGGGTTTATCAAGCAATGGCTGAATGTGCGGTTGATAGCCGGCAAATGTGGTCATAAGTTGAATGATATCGAGAAAGGAGGTCAATTTACCTGAGCCAATATTTATTGCAGAGCCATCATGAATTTTATCCATTGCCATCAGGATGCAATCAATACAATCATCAATATGCACGAAGTCCCTGCTCTGATTTCCGCTGCCCCAAACTTCGAAAGGGTCTTCTTTTCTTGCAGCTCGTGCAGCCAATGCCGGAATGGGATAATTGATATCCTGATCTTCACCATAGCCTGAAAATGGGCGTACGCACGCAACGGAAACGCCATAATGCTTTGCAGCAATTTGCGCGAGGTACTCACCTGTTAATTTCGACCATCCATAGGTCATGTCTGGTTGCCCTAAATTTTTGTCAAACTGAATATCAGTTTCCTTTAATGCAACGGCGGCAGAATCTGTCTGCATACTTATTGGATACGCCGCACTCGAACTTGGGTAAAGCACACGGCTTGGTTTATAAGTACAAACCCAATAGAAAAATTCTGCATCTATTGATAAGTCAAGCGCCACAACCATCGGATCTCCATCAATCTTTGCGCGGCCACCCACGATGGCAGCAAAGTGATAGACGTCTGAAAATTTTGAAAAATTAAATTTGTACTTCGCATTCAAATAATTTGGATCCTCTATAATCCTTGAAAGGAATTTTCGAAAATCATCCTGCAAAAATATGAGGCGGCCTTCGTAATAGATCCTGAGGTCATTCTTCACAGTGAAAAAACCCTCAGCAAGCCATGTTTCCGGAGTGGTGCCTGAAGAAAGATCATCTATTACAAACAGCGTATCATCTGTCGTTTTTAAGAGTCGTTCCACAAGGTTTCTTCCAACAAAACCACAACCTCCCGATACCAGATGAATCGCCATCAATTCAAATTTTTGCAAACATACCATTCTAAGAGCACAGCCGACAGAATCTTAAAAACATCTCTAATGCCGCTCGAAAGAGATAGAATAAACTGTTACGCATTGAGCCTTTTCTCCACCTTATAAACGTTGCGTTCGCTGGAGTTGCGGGAAATAAGCTCTGCAAGAAATCCTGTAAGAAAAAGCTGTATGCCGATGATCATCGTCACCAGTCCGAGATAAAAAATGGGACGATCGGTCATTCGGGTCTGCTCATAAAAAATTTTCGCGATAGAGAGATATAGAGAAATGAGAAAACCAATAAAAAAGGATAATAGTCCTAAAGTACCGAACAGGTGCATAGGGCGTTTTCCAAAGCGGGAAACAAACGAGATGGACAACAGGTCAAGGAATCCATTAATGAACCGCTCCCAGCCAAATTTAGTAACGCCATATTTTCGTGGATAATGCACCACTGCCTTTTCTCCTATATTTAAAAACCCGGCCCACCGTGCAAGAACCGGGATATAACGATGCATTTCGCCATATACTTCTATGTTTTTTACCACCTCCTTTCTATACGCCTTAAGGCCACAGTTGAAATCGTGAATTTTGATGCCACTCATTGAACGCGTTACTCCGTTGAAGAGCTTGGAGGGCCATCGCTTAGAGATGGGATCCTGACGCTTTCTTTTCCAACCTGAAACGAGGTCAAAACCCTCATGAGCAACCATCTCGTAAAGGGCTGGAATTTCATCAGGGCTATCCTGCAGGTCTGCGTCAAGTGTTACTATTACATCGCCGGTAGCAACATTGAAACCTTCGCTCAGCGCCGCGGATTTTCCATAGTTTCTGCGAAACTTGATGCCTTTTATCTGAGAGTTGGTTTCAGATAATTGCTCTATAACCTGCCACGAACTATCACGGCTGCCATCATCAATAAATATTAGTTCATACTGATAATGGTTGTCAATCATTACCCGTTCAATCCATGCGGCTAATTCGGGTAACGATTCCTGCTCATTAAAAAGCGGGACAACAACGGAAATATGCATGAGGTTTTATTGCGGTTGCTGCAACTGATTACTTTCTTTTTTAAATACTGCAGCAACAATCAAGGAGAGAATTGCCCCGATAACGGCACTGCTTACCAAACCCAAAATAGCAATCCATATAGGAGTAGTAAATCTACGAGTATATTCCATAGCCATTTTGACCTGATCATCGGGCATTCCCCTGTTGATCATGTCTGACTCTGCTTTTTTTAATATTTCTGAAATCATTTCCGGCGCAATAAAATTCATCATTAGCAGACTGAAAATTGTTCCTATTGCACCTGTTACTATACAAAATAAAAAACCGGTTTTAAAAGCTTCTCCAAAAGAGATGTAACCTTCCAAATCCTTGTCTCTTCGGTCTTTAACTGCGAAAACCAATCCCGCAAGCATGATGGCATATGAAAGCCAGCCCATGCTTTGATTGAGATACATATTTGTGAGGTAAAGAATTATAGAGAAAATAAACATTGCCAGTGCGGTGATGATCGCATACTTTGAGGCAGTGCTCAGGGCAGATTTACGAGGTTGCATATCAGTTTGTTTGGAATTGGTGATTGTTGTAGATCGCGATAGCCTTCCCTTGCATGGTTCTTCCTAAAAAGGGTGTATTAAAAGATTTACTCAAGATATGTTCGCGTCTTAATTCCCATTGCTTCTCCGGATCAAATATAGTAAAATTGGCTAAAGCGTTCTCCTCTATGACAGGTATTTGTAATCCAAGAATCCTTCGTGGATTTAACACCAATTTTTCAATCAGTGATTCAATTTTCATCACATTTTTAAGTGCCTCATTTGCCAATGCAAAGCATGTTTGCAGATTAATAATTCCTGCCTCAGCATATTCAAATTCAACTTTTTTGCGCTCCTCATTTTGTGGCTGATGAGCAGAGCAGATCACATCAATTGTTCCATCTATTAACCCTTCTTTAAGAGCAGCGATATCTTCTTTGCTACGCAGTGGCGGACAAATCTTAAGGTTGCTATTATAGTCGTGCAACGCCTCATCGTTTAACACAAGATGAACGGGATTTATACCACATGTCACCGGAATTCCTTTCCGCTTTGCTTCGCGAATCCGGTCTACAGCAGATTTTGTAGAGATGCAACTGAAATGCACACGTGAACCAGTATATTCGGCCAGTTCAATGTCGCGTACCACCATAAGATCTTCGGCAAGAGATGGAATGCCATCCATTCCTAAATTTACACTGCTCGCACCTTCATTCATTACACCGTTTGGAGCTATTGAATTATCATGCGGGTAGCTGATGATCACGCTTCCAATCTTCTTCACATATAACAATCCCCTCATCATTAACCCAGCCTCTGCGATGGAATGTTGGGCATCAGAAAATGCAATGGCACCTGCATTAGACATGTCATAGATCTCTGCGAGTTCTCTGCCTTC
>JACCZV010000302.1 GCA_013695775.1 Chitinophagales bacterium
AAGATCTTGGAAATGCCATCATAGAGTACATGAAAACTGACCTGTTTGATTACACCCGCGAGAACAACATCTATGAATCCCCTTCGCGTGCTGGGGACCCTGCGCATCCCGAATTATGGGAACCTACGGATATAGATAAAACTGCCTTTGAGCCTTATTTCGGTGGGCTTCGACCATTGGGTTTAGATACCTCTGAATTATGCATGATGGAACCCACTGTACCATTCAGCATGGAGGATACGTCAGAATTTTTCAAATTTACCGGAAAGCTTTATGGTATTGATACTGCGTTTACTGAATATGATCGTATTACCTCACTCTACTGGGCAGATGATCCGGTAGAGACCTATACGCCACCCGGCCATTGGATGAAGATTGCTAAACAACAGGTAAGAAAAAATAATTTTAATCTTGCGAAGACCGCTGAATTATATTGTCATCTGGGCATGGCTGAATATAATGCAGGGCTTGCAGTATGGAAAATTAAGTATAAGGTAAACCTTGTTCGCCCTGTAACTTATATTAGGGAGGTTTTGAAAAAAACAGATTGGGAGCCCTACATTGAAACACCTCCGTTCCCAGAATATCCCTCAGGTCATTCCGGATTCTCAGGCGCTGGCTCACAGATTCTCACTCATTATTTTGGAGATAATGTAGAATTTATTGACAGCACAAACCTGGTTATAGCTCTGAAGCCACGCAAATTCAAATCATTTAAAGATGCTGCACAAGAGGCTGCTTATTCCCGCATGTATGGTGGTATTCACTTTGAAGCTGCTATTGTTGATGGTGTTACAGTGGGCAGTTGTGTTGCTGACAACCTTCTGAAAAATGTAAAGTTGGGTAGCGGTAGCGGACAAACTGTGGCAAATAAGTAATGAACTAAACACCTGATAAAATGACAAACCTCCAGAAGTATATTGTAACACTTGCTGTACTCTTTTTTCCCTTTTTAGGCCACAGTCAGGTAATGATGAAAGAATTGCTTACAACAAACCAAAAAGGACAGTTGGATAAATCAGTAAACTGGACCGGGAAAAAAGTGTATTACCAAATTAAATTCGACAGTATCCGTACCTTTAAATATGAAGGGAAGGAATCAGCGCGCCATTATTACACCATATTAATTGCTGATAACGCAGGATTCAATAATCCGATTAGAGTGCCGTCAATGGTGCGTGATCTGGTAATAACAACCTATTTTGAAATTTATCTGAATGATGGTATAGAGACCAAAACATTCACTCTGGTATATGACAAAAACAATAAGTGGTATCGCATTAAGTTTGCTCCTCAGGCGGGTTGCCGCCGGGAGGAATTATGGAAGCGGGTGAATGATATCCGAAGTTATGAAGATTTGCTGAAATCTATGATTATGCAAATGGACAATAACCTTAAATTAGATTGCTACCGTGGTCATGAAGCTAAGGTGATTCTCGAATAAAGCTCATAAGTCAATTGACGTGAAAAGCCTCCTTTGAATTCAACGGAGGTTTTTTTATTGCTATACAATTGAACTCCTTAAAATATTAATCACCATGATTCAACCATGGTTAGCACAGTTAGACTGTTATATCAAAAATTTTAGTTAAAACATTATTTATCAGCATGTGCATATTTGTTTTGTACTGATCAGTTCTTTATCTTTGCCAAAGAATGATTTGAGGGGACAGTTAGTCCCCTCTTTTATTTTGAGTGCGTGATATGATTAACCTTGAAAATAGAATCAAAGAGTTACTCGATAAGGTTCTGGAAGAAAAAAATATCTACCTCATCGAAATAAAAGTGCATGCAGGCCGTCTGGTACAGGTTTTTGCAGATCGGGATCCGCACATCACTATTGAAGAATGTGCTTACATCAGTCAGCGCCTGGAGAAGGAACTTAATAAAGAGTTTCCTTTCTCTGAACAGTATGCCCTCGAAGTGTCATCTCCAGGTGTTGGCGAACCACTTAAAGTTTTACGGCAATATAAAAAGTGTGTAGGGCGTACGGTGGAGGTGCTGATGCTATCAGGGGTGAAGAAAACAGGCACTTTGTTGTTTGCAGATGAAGACAAAATTCTTCTGGAGGAAACCATTAGATCTAAAACTAAAATTGTTTCACAAATTCAAACGGAAATTCCTTTTTTAAACATCAAATCAACGGTCATCATTATTAAATTTTAATTTTTAAACTGCTTGTCATGAACAGTCAAGGCTTAGTGGATTCATTTTCTGAATTCAAAGATTTCAAAAATATCGACCGGCCCACAATGATGAAGGTGCTGGAAGATGTTTTCCGTACACTGCTTCGCAAAAAATATGGCTCAGATGAAAATTTTGACGTAATTGTAAATACAGAAAAGGGAGATCTCGAGATATGGAGGCGGCGAAATATTGTAGAAGACCTTGCTGTTGAAGATCCTAATACTCAGATACCGTTGTCTGAAGCGATTAAGCTTGAGCCCGATTACAGCGTAGGTGAGGAAGCTATAGAAGAGATCACCTTCGAAAGCTTTGGGCGCCGTGCTATTCTTACCGCTAAGCAGACGCTGGCCTCGCGCGTTTCTGAATTAGAAAATGAGGAGCTTTTTAAGAAATACCAGGATCGTAT
>JACCZV010000306.1 GCA_013695775.1 Chitinophagales bacterium
GGATATAGCTATGCAATTTCATAAACCAAAAGAGAATGGTGAACGAACATGGAGCCTTGGTATATATAATGTTTATTGTCGCTATAATCCATTCTTTTATCGTTATATAGTAAACAGCGAAACCGGTGCAACAGAGTTGCATAAGTATGCGTTGTTTCCAATTATCCCCTCCATTCAATACAGCCGCAAATTTTGATATTTGTTACATACCCGTTGGGCAATCATATCAGACACTGACGCTTGAAGCATTGGGATTGAGCAAAATTTATTTCTTAACCCTTTCCCTAAACACTTCTTTAAACTTATTGAGTTTCGGCACTATCACGAATTGACAATAGGGAGCATCACCATGTAGATTAAAATATTGCTGATGATAGTCCTCTGCTTTATAAAATTCTTTCAGGGGCGATATTTCGGTAACAATGGGTTTATTAAATGCACCTGAGCCATTCAGCTTCTCCTTGAATTCTTCTGCAAGCTTCTTTTGCTCATCATCGTGATAAAAGATCACAGACCGATACTGAGTACCCACATCAGCGCCCTGCCTGTTTAATGTTGTTGGATCATGTGTTTTCCACATTACTTCTAACAGATCCGAGTAAGTAATGACTGAAGGGTCGTAGGTGATCTGAACCACTTCTGCATGGCCGGTATTGCCATTACAAATTTCCCGATAGGATGGATTTTTTATTACACCTCCTGAGTATCCGGATTGCACAGCCTTAACTCCTTCAAGCCGCTGAAAGATGGCTTCTGTACACCAAAAGCACCCCTGTCCAAAGGTTGCAGTGGAGAAGATAGGTATTGAAAGCGATTCTTCATTTTCGTTAGAAATTTTGGTACTCATATATTGCTATTGCGGAATTTAAAATTTGAACTTTGAATTTATATTATACCTATAACGCTACAACCCTCTGCAGGTTCCTAATGATTGATTATGAGGTTGAATTAATTGATCTCCACACACAAAAGCGATTTTTAACCTTTTCTGTATTTGTTATGAGCAAAGCTGAAAAGAATTCTGCCTGTCTAAATCATTTTTGGGTGGCATAGTCTACCTTTACCCGATAAGCTTATCGTCTTTCCACAATGATTAGCGTAATTTATGCTTGAGAAAACCTTAACCGTAGCAAGCGTTTAATGAACTGTTTTTTGATCAGGCTTTTTTTGTCCTTTATTCTTTGCAATTTTCTGTCAGGCAAGATTGTAGCGCAATATCCGGGAAATAATACTTCTGGAAAGGCTGAGAACAGAAATCTTAGTATAGGTCATTTTTACGGAAAAATTATAGATGAAAAGACAGGCAGAGCAATAGAATACGCCTCCATTCAGCTTTTTCAGAATGTTTCCGATTCCATCAATAATGCTGAACAATTACTCCTGCTGACTGGAGCATTATCAGAACAGAATGGTGAATTTAACTTAGAAAATTTACCAGTGGCAGGAAAATTTGTTTTGCGTGTTTCAGCCATGGGCTACGACTCACTTCTACAGAAGGTTTCCTTCGGAAATAAATCTGGCCAGCATGGCAATATGCAGCAAATGATGAATGCTGCCGATAAAGATTTAGGCAATATAAAGCTCAGGCCTCTTGCTATTGAGCTTTCTGAAGTGGTGGTAACAGGCGATATCCCGATCTATCAGTTAGAGATTGATAAAAAGGTTTATAATGTTGAAAAAGATCCTGCAAATGCAGGAGGAACCGCAGAAGATGTACTTAATAGGGTTCCTTCTGTAAAAGTTGATCTGGATGGAAATGTTTCCCTACGAAATGCTTCGCCCCAAATATTTGTAGACGGCAGGCCTACGACCCTTTCGATCGATCAGATACCTTCGGATGCAATAGCAAGAGTTGAGGTGATAAGCAATCCATCCGCAAGGTATGATGCTTCCGGAGGTCAGGGGGGAATCATTAATATTGTGATGAAGAAAAGCCGGCGTATTGGCTATAATGGAAGCCTGCGTGCCGGTATTGACAAAAGAGCAAAAGTTAATGCCGGTGGCGATATAAACATAAGGCAGGGAAAAATTAATGTATTCGCGAATGGCAATTTTAACCAGCGTAAATCTATTAGCTTTAACAGCACAGACAGGTACAATCTTTTTGGGACGCCTCTCACGAATGTTTTTCAAACGGACACACCTGTAAATACTAACCAGTTTGCCTCCGGAAGTTCAGGAGTTGATTATTTTTTAAATAACAGAAACACGATTACCGCGAGCGGTTCTTATACAAAGGGGAAATTTAATTCTTTGGATGATATTTATCTTATCACCGATACCCTTCTCGATTTTGGAATAAGCAGCAGCAATGCCATCAGAAACACAAACAATAAACGTAGCTTTCACAATGCAGGAGGTGCGTTGCTTTACAAGCATTTATTTCCGAAAGAAGATAAAATACTGACTGCAGATCTCCATTACAATCAAAATACAATCAAGAATAACGGCCTTTTTATCACCCATTATTTTGATGATCATCAACTACCAAATGGCCCTGTAACTGAGCAGAAGCAGGAAGGCTCTGGAAAAAACAAATTCATAACAGGACAGGTAGATTTTGAAGATCCGGTAAATGACAAGCTAAAATTGCAAACCGGTGCCAGAGCAGCCATTCGGCGCTTCACTTCTGAAAATCATGTTTT
>JACCZV010000323.1 GCA_013695775.1 Chitinophagales bacterium
GTGCACAGATTGCTTCAATGGCATTCCGCGAAAATCAGGTAAGCATCAATGAAGAGATAACGTCAAAGCTGAATATTAATTTAGGAAGCATATCTGCTGAAAAATTCATCCCCACCTCAAGCACCATGCATATTAAAAAGATAAAAAAAATTTCTTATCAGGAAGTATAAGTTAAGTGTCTTTTGTTGATTGGTGACAGCACAATTTAAACAAATGGTTGAGAAGCTTGATGCATCCTCATTTATAGATACCGCGGCAGGTCATCCTGTGATTGATGTCCGGTCGCCGGGTGAATTCCAGCATGGTCATATTCCAGGAGCCATAAATCTGCCACTGTTTTCTGATCAGGAGAGGGCCGCCATTGGCACCCTTTACAAAAATGCCGGGCGGGAAAAAGCAATGATGCTTGGCCTTACATTCTACGGTGACAACATGCGGAGGATAATTTCTTCACTTCCAAAACATACGGATGATAAACAACTGTTCATTCATTGCTGGAGGGGTGGAATGCGCAGCGGCGTAGTGTCATGGATGCTTGATTTGTTCGGATACAAAGTTTTTATGCTCAATAAGGGATATCAGTCTTTTCGAAGGCTTGTGCTCGATAGTTTTTTGCAAATTAAAAATATCGTGATCCTTGGAGGAAAAACAGGATCTGCAAAAACTGATGTAATCAGAGAGCTTAAGAAATTAAATGAACAATCCATAGATCTTGAATTCCTTGCTCATCACAAAGGATCTGCATTTGGAAATTTGGGAGAATCTCCACAACCCTCACAGGAACAGTTTGAGAATGATCTGTTCATGGAATTTCTGAAAATGAATACAGAGATTCCCATCTGGCTCGAAGATGAAAGCCAGCGCATCGGTTCTGTAAATATTCCAAAAACTTTGTGGGAACAGATGAGAGCCGCACGAGTGATCTATCTTGACATTCCAGAAGAAAAGCGATTGCAATACATTATAGACAATTATGGAAATTTTAGCAGAGAAAAGCTGAAGGCTGCAACACTCCGGATTCAAAAAAGACTGGGAGGCCTCGATACAACCAACGTTATAAATCACATTGAAAGAGGAGAGATTGAAAAAGCGTTTATAACTTTACTGCGTTATTACGACAGGTGGTATGAGAAAGGAATTGATAATCGTCCAATAGACAAAATTGAGTCGATTTTATTCAATGAAATCAAGCCCGGAGAGATAGCTGAATCTTGTGCTGCTCGTTTGGTTGTCGCTGGAATATAAATTTTGAAATGCATATATCGTTGGAGCTATGCGCTATCGGGCTATCCGGCTGTTTCCATTCATCCTTTGGTTGTCCTGACACGTAAAGCCGATAATAGGAAAGTTTTGTCATACATCTCTCAATTAGGTAGCATCAAGCCTGTTTTACAATTTACTTAACTTTACCGCGTCTTATCTAAGATGTTATTACGCCTACTCGAAATACCGCTGATTGACATCATCCTGATCTTGCTTGCCATTCGTTTTGTCGTACCCAGGTTATTCGGCATCAAGTCCAGAAAAAAGATGCCTCCCGAAAACTTAAAAGATAAAATTTTTAGTCCGGGAAATTCAGCACATACACCCGTTAAATATCCTAAAGGAAAAGGTGAATACATTGACTATGAGGAGATCAAATGATGTTTGCCTACATTCTAGTTTTCATAAAAGACGCTAATAATCCACTTCGCAGAATTCTTTTCTGAATCTTCAATCCGTCTAAACCCTCATACTATTTTTCGTGTATTACCTTTGCCAAAAGTACTTGCATGTCATTTGAAGAACGGATAAATAGCGATTTGAAAAATGCCATGCTCAAAAAAAACGATGCCGCTCTTCGGGGAATTAGAGCAATTAAGTCAGCAATATTATTAGCAAAAACAGAAAAAGGTGCAACTAAAGAATTTGACGATGAGGCCGAAATTAAATTATTGCAAAAGCTCCTGAAGCAGCGAAGAGATTCCCTTGAGATCTTTGAAAAAGAAAACCGGCACGATCTTGCAAATAAGGAACGTGAAGAGATTGAGATAATTAGCAGGTATTTGCCCGAACAGATAGATGCTGCAGATTTGCGGACTCTCTTGAAAAAAATTATTGAGGAGGTAGGTGCAAAAACCCCGCAAGATATGGGTAAGGTGATGAATGCCGCAACGAAGCAACTTTCAGGAAAAGCAGATGGGAAAACAATCTCACTTGCTGTTAAAGAGCTATTGGCAAATGGATGATTTCAATATTTTCTAAAAAGGGGTTCTAAGTTTTAATGCAAAGTGCAGTTTAAAAAGCATGCAGTTATTTTTTAAGATTCCGGTAAAAGCTAAGTTGGATTTAATTTTTTTATTTGTCACTTTTCTTTAGAAGAAAAGTGACAAAAAGAATTCGCGATTTCCAAACGGCTCCGCGAGGAAATCGCAGGCTCGCGCTCAGCTTCGATTTTATTCAGTAAGATATTAACAACATTTCATGTTTTTTTAACCAATTAACGACTTATTCTAAAAATACAATATATTAACATAATAATATTTACTAATGTGGATTGACATTGTTTGGCTGATACTTGCCCTCTTCGGTCTATGGAAGGGATGGACTCAGGGACTCATACTCTCGATATTTATTACACTTGCCTGGATAATCGGCCTGTTGGGTGCATTGAAATTAAGCTCAGTGATGAGCCACACATTGCAGGAAATATTTAATATCCAGGCAGATTACCTGCCTGTGCTTTCATTTATAGTTGTATTCATTCTCATCGCCCTTCTTATTTACCTGGTAGGTAAATCATTGGAAAAAATAATAGAAATGGCACACCTGGGCATCATCAATAAAATCTCCGGAGCCATATTACGCATAGGAATCTATACTTTGTTGTTCGGAATTTTTCTCCGAATGATAGACCAGATCGGATTTATTAAACCAGAGTTGAAAGCTTCTTCTAAAACTTACGGAACCATCACAGATGTGACAGCATATATTATTAACCACGCTTCTGGTCTCATGCCTGTGATTAAAAAGCTTTTTGAAGGTTTTCACAACTTTTTTGAAAAGGTGCCTGCCCAAAAATAATTATTCACCTATTGGGCATATGAATCTACCATAACTCAATTACAGTGCTGCTGCTTGTAGATAACTACGATTCTTTTACTTACATTTTACAGGATTACTTCAGCCAGCTACAATGCCCGTGCACGGTCATCAGAAATGATCAAAAAACCGTAGATGAAATCATTGCACTTCAACCCTCTGCTATCATCTTTTCTCCAGGCCCTGAAACACCATCAAAAGCGGGATTGATGATGCAGATGATCGGGCATTATTACGACAAAGTTCCTTTGCTTGGAATATGCCTCGGTCATCAGGCGATCGGAGAATTCTTTGGCGCATCGCTCGTAAAAGCACAAAAGCCTATGCACGGCAGAACTTCACTCATATATCATAACGATCATGCTATTTTCGGCGGCATTGAGACACCCTTTCAGGCAATGCGTTATCATTCATTGATCCTTGAAAAAATGGAAGAGACCATTCTTGATGTGGTCGCAAAAACCGATACCAATGAGGTAATGGCAATGGTACACCCACAATATAAAATCTGTGGAATTCAATTTCATCCTGAATCCATCCTAACACCTGCAGGCCTTGTATTGCTTCACAATTGGCTGAGATGGTCATCTTTAAAATTGTCTTGAAGAAAAATAAATCTTATTTACAAATTCAAGATTTGTTTGGAAAATAGTTTACACACAACCGATTAATTTCTTGAAATTACCTAAAAAATAGGTGGTCGCATAGCGAATGTGAAGCTGACTGCCGGATATTTTTAGAGAAAAACTTATTTTAGCGCAAGTAAGCACGTTCAGCAATTATGGAATTTACCATAAAACAGGAGGGCAAGTTTAAGTATATCGAAGAAGGCGAGGGTGAAGTGCTTATGTTATTGCATGGGCTATTCGGTGCCCTCAGCAATTTTAGAGGTATATTAGATGAGTTTCGGAACGGATATAAAGTGGTGATTCCGCTTTTGCCCATATATGAAATGCCAATCCTCGATTCTACGGTTATTGGTCTGGTAAAACATGTTCGTCAATTCGTAGATATGCGCGGTTATGATTCTATGACATTGGTCGGAAACTCGCTGGGTGGTCATATTGCTCAGCTCTATGCACTGGAACAACCACATAAGATTCGTGCGATGGTACTCACTGGCAGCTCGGGCTTGTTTGAAGATTCTTTAGGTGGCGGATATCCAAAGCGTGGCGATTACGAATACATTAAAGACCGGACCGGTTACACATTTTACGATCCCAAAGTGGCTACGAAAGAATTAGTTGATGAAATATATGAGATCTGCAACAACCGTGGCAAAGCAATTCGAATTATTTCTATGGCTAAATCTGCTATGCGTGAAAATCTGGCAAAACTGTTGCATCGTCTTACCATGCCTGTGTTGCTTATCTGGGGCAAAGAGGACAAGATAACGCCCGCTTTTGTTGCTGAAGACTTTCAGCGCTTACTCGTAAACTCGGAGCTTGTATTGGTTGAGCAGTGTGGTCATGCACCTATGATGGAGAAACCTTTTGAATTTAACAGGATTCTGAATGAATTTTTACAAAAACTGAAAGTGGCAGCCTGATGAAAGCTCTGGACCTGGTCACAAAGAATGTTGCTACTCTCAAAACCTCTGACACCGGCGCATGGGCGTTGCGGCTGATGAACGAATTTCATGTAAGCCATTTACCCATCGTCAACGAGAATCAGTTACTCGGATTAATATCTGAAGAAGACATCCTTAATGCTCATGGTGAAGACGCCGCTATTGGCAGTCTTCCTCTCTCATTCATGAGGCCTTTCATCCATGATTATGAACACCTCTTTGAAGTACTTAAAGTGTCTACGGAATTTCGCCTCTCCATAGTACCGGTCATAGACAAAGAAGAAAACTATATAGGTCTCATAACAAAAGATGACCTCTTGAATTATTTTGCCATTCAAACTGATATTCTTGAACCGGGTGGCATCATTGTACTGGAGATGGCGGTAAATGATTACCAGCTTTCAGAGATAGCACGCATTATCGAATCGAACCATGCAAGGATCCTTTGCACCTTTGCAGGCACTAATTACGATTCTTCTACAATGGAACTTACAATCAAGGTAAACCAAACAGAGCTTCAAC
Organism: Chitinophagales bacterium; assembly: GCA_013695775.1. Lineage (GTDB taxonomy): Bacteria > Bacteroidota > Bacteroidia > Chitinophagales > UBA10324 > JACCZZ01. The sequence goes on from JACCZV010000323.1 coordinate 5,174, forward strand.
CAATAATCGCAGATCTGAACCGTTTTAATTATGTTGTTAAGGAAACCTTCCAGGAGGCTGAATATTTCGACAATCTGAAAGAGCGCTATGATTCGCTCATGAACTATCTGAATATTTGAATTCAGTCATCACCCATTCTGCAATTCAATTTTTATACTTTAGGATTATGCGAAGGATCAGGCTCGTAAGAATGGCTTTATTGATGGTGGCATTATTATCCCCCACTTCTTTAGTAAGTGCTCAGTCTGATTCATCAGCGCAGAAAAATGGATTATTGGTAGACTATGTCACCCTGCACTCAATTATTATAGACGGCAACAGAAAGACTAAGCCGCAGATCATTCTCCGTGAACTTACTTTTTTTGTTGATGACACTATAACTCTTCCTGACCTTACAGTAAAAATGGAGGAGAGCCGCAATAACCTCATGAATACAGGATTATTTAATGAGGTTGTAATAAACATCAAAAATTGGGTAGGTACATCAATAGATATAAATATCACTGTAAAGGAACGATGGTATACTTTTCCCGTGCCAAGTGTGGACTTGTACGATAGGAATTTAAATGTCTGGTGGGCAGAACACAATCACAACATAAAGTGGCTTCAGTACGGGATGCGCTTTTATCAGCATAATGTACGCGGTAGAGATGAGGATCTTAAACTTGCCGTATTATTTGGTTATTCACAGCAATATCAGGTCCAGTATAACATTCCTTACATCAACGCCCGGCAGAACATTGGGTTGAGATTCAATACAAGCTACAATCGTTCTAAAAACATTACTTATGGCTTCGCCAACAACAAAGATCTGGTTCATCAGGATGTCGATGAATTTCAGAGGCGTACTTTTTCAATACTGACAGATCTCGTCTACAAGCCGGCATACTATAACCGTTATGTCTTTACACTCAGTTATAATGATAATAAAATAAGCAACACTGCTGCTTTACTTAATCCCAATTATTTTTTGAATGGTCAAACGCATCAGAGATATATTACTGCACAGGCGACATTCATACGTGATCATCGCGACATTGCAGCTTACCCTTTGAAGGGAAGTTATTTTGAAATCACCCTGTCAAAATTGGGAATTGGCTTGTTTGATAATGTAAATGTGATATCGGGTTCAACCCGTTTCGATCAGTATATACCCTTCGGGAAAAATTGGTTTGTTTCCAGTCAGAATAAGATCAAGCTTTCGTTACCAAGAACACAGCCCTACAATCTTAACCGGGGTCTTGGTTATAGTAAGGATTACGTCAGCGGTTATGAATATTATGTTATCGATGGACAGAGTTTTGGTTATACCAAGCTGGATCTGAAAAACCGCTTTCTGAATTTAAGAATCAGGACCTCTGAAAACAATCCTTTTTTAAAAGGTGCCCGCATTCCTATTACATTGTATGGTCGAATGTTTATTAATGCGGGATATGTGAAAGATGATTTATATTTTGAGAATAATCCACTTAACAACAAATTGCTTCTTGGAGGTGGCTTAGGTCTCGACCTCTCAATAATCTATGATACAACGTTTCGGTTCGATTACGCAATTAATAAGCTTGGTGAGCACGGATTCTACTTTCATGTAAACTCATTTTTTTGAATTATGGGTTAATCGAAGTTAAATCCTCACTGGGCTTACCAATATTATCCATCGCTTCCATCACTTGTAATGAATACGAATCTCTTTTCAAGCGAATGCATTAAATCTCTGAAATGAACATAGCCCTTTATTGCCGCAGTATCAAAAGAGAAGATATTCCCGTTCTTCAAAAGATTCTCGATCATCTTGCCTCAAAAAAAATGGGTGTATTTATTTACAAAAGTTTTTTTGAAAGTGTCTGGTCAGAAATAAAAACAAGGTCAGGCATAGCTACTTTCGAAACACATGAGGATATCCGTGATAAGGTAGAATACATGTTTTCTCTTGGGGGCGATGGAACATTGCTTGATACCCTCACATTTGTTCGCAATTATCCCATTCAGATCATGGGCATCAACATAGGACGACTTGGATTTTTGGCTGACATTGGTAAGGATGAAATTGAATACGCCATTGATTGTATTTCCAGAGGTGCGTATATTATTGATAACCGAACACTTCTTGAACTTGCCTCTAACCCTCCTCTTTTTGGAGATGTGCATTATGCGCTCAATGATGTAACGGTGCATAAAAAAGATGCATCATCAATGATCACCATACATACCTATATCAATGGTGAGCTGCTTAATTCCTATTTAGCCGATGGGCTGATTATTGCCACCCCAACGGGCTCTACAGCTTACTCATTAAGCTGCGGTGGACCCATCATTATGCCGACTTCCGAAAACTTTGTAATAACGCCAATAGCGCCACACAACCTGAATGTGAGGCCCATGGTTGTCTCCGATAGCAGTGTCATCTCTTTTGAGATTGAAGGAAGGTTTGAGCAATTTTTCTGTACCCTTGATTCACGCACCGAGCCTATCGACAGCTCTACCCAATTGGCAGTGAAAAAAAGCAGTTTCACCGTTGGCCTGGTTCGCCTTCCTGATCATCACTTTCTGGAAACTCTTAGAAAGAAATTGATGTGGGGGGCCGATACCAGAAAGTAGAGATGCAATGGAGGCAGTGGACAAATAATCTTTCTATTACTATAATTAAAGTTTCAAGCAAATTTCGCAAGCAAACAGCAGCATGGTAAAACGCTGTACCTTTGCCGAAAATAAAGCCTCTTCAACATTCGTTTATCGAAGCAACGATACTTTCAAACAACTTTTCTTCTTCTTTAGCTTTGATGTCGAAAATATTTTTTCTTATTAACCTATTAATGGCCCTGCTGGCTTGCGATGCCATTGCTCAAAAAAATGATTTTGGATTTTGGGCGGGCGGCGCGAATTATTTCGGCGATCTGAATACCCAGACAAGCTTTCATTTTACCAATCCCGCCGGAGGTATTTTTTACAGATATAATTTTGATGAACGGATTTCTGCCAGGGTAAACTTAAATGTGGGCAGGGTATGGGCCGATGATGCTTATTCGGATGACTATTATCAAACCACCCGCAACCTGGGGTTTTCATCAAACATCCTGGAAAGCAGTGCTCATCTGGAATTCAACTTTCTTCCTTATTCATTAAAGCCCTATGCTTCCATAAATAATAAACAGAAATATACACCCTACTTACTCGCGGGATTGGGAGTATTTCACTTCAACCCAATGGTGAAATACAACAACCAAAAGGTGCAGCTTCAGCCCTTGGGCACCGAGGGACAGGGTTATAT
>JACCZV010000343.1 GCA_013695775.1 Chitinophagales bacterium
GTTCATCCACGATAATCAGTTTGGGATTGCCTAAAAGTGCCTGCGCAATACCGAAGCGTTGCTTCATACCTCCTGAAAAGCTGCTAAGCGATTTTTTTCTTACATCATATAAATTCACTTTTTGCAACAGGGCAATCACCAATTCTTTTCTGCCCGTGGTCAGGCCCTTTAATACGGCAATATGATCGAGCATTTCGTATGCAGATACTTTTGGATAAACGCCGAATTCCTGAGGAAGATAGCCAAGCAACTTCCGCACTTCAAATTTTTGGCGTAATACATCAAGTCCATTCATTACGATGGTGCCACTGTCTGCATCCTGCAATGTGGCAATGGTGCGCATGAGGGTTGACTTGCCGGCACCGTTTGGCCCAAGCAAGCCATACATACCGGTCGGAATTGTTAATGTAACATTATTTAATGCAGTTACACCATTGAAATATCTTTTTGATAACTGATCTATAGATAATTGCATAATACGTTACTATTTTGTGAATAGGATGAATTTAAGCATGAAAAAGTTACAGCGTATGTTTTTTATTATTAAAGAAAGAAGAATCAATTGAAAAATCCCTTAGCTATGCATGAGCCTTCCAATAATCTTGGCCTTATTTTAACAATTGTCTAACTTAGATGAATTAAAGACAAAACGATGAAAAATAATTACTTCTCACTTTCTCTATTAATAGTTTTTTTGGTTGCATCCTCAAATAGTTTAGCTCAACGTTCAGATTTTATAATACCCTTATCGGCGACTTCAAATGTTTCGGGAAATTCCACAGACTGGAATCCGGTAATAATTAATCTTGATAATGAAGTAGGAGATGAGTTTGCGGACCAGGCCTTGCTAAATGAGCAAAAGGAGAAGCTCCAAAAATTGATTTCGAAACCTCATCATCCTGCCTTACCGCAAACATCCAGAGATATCCTTGACACTCCTTATATAGGTAAAAACTTTGCTGGCAACAACTATGATAATTCGGTTCCTAATGACAATGAGATCGCCGTTTCAAATTCCGGTTATATTATCTCCGTAATGAACTCCACAATTTTCATGTATGATCTGAATTCTGATACTGTCATCAGCTACATGTCCTTGGATGCCTTCGCTACCTCACTCGGTAATACACAGAGTAAATACGATCCAAAAGTGATCTATGATCCGCTGCAAAATAAGTTCATCGTTGTCTTTCTAGCAGGCTTTACACACAATACCTCAACTATCATTGTAGCTTTCTCCGAATCAGATCAGCCTGGCCAAAGTTGGAATTTCTATGAGCTCCCCGGCAATCCCTTGAACGATACCCTATGGAGCGATTATCCCATGGTCGCATTAACTGAACATGAATTGTTTATTACCGTGAATCATTTACATGACAATCAGCCCTGGCAAACAGGCTGGGTCAGGACGGTGATCTGGCAAATGAATAAATTAGGGGGATACAATGGGGATACTCTCTCCTCGGTACTACATGATGATATATCATTTAACGAGCGTGGAATCCGCAATTTATGTCCTGTAAAAGGCGGAAGCAAATTGTATGGACCAGATATTTATTTTTTGAGTGACAGGAATCTTGATGTAATGAATGATTCGATCTTCCTTGTTCATCTTTCAGATACGATCAATGCACCGGGTATCGAGGTAACAACCCAGGTTTTAAAATCAGATATTCCCTATTTCGTTCCTGTGAATGCCAAGCAATCTGCGGGTGGTGATCTGGCAACGAATGATGCAAGGGTACTGGGTGCGTTTTATGAAAATGACCGGATTCAGTTTGTGGGTAATACTACTGATACAGCTACAGGCACAGCAGCAATTTATCATGGAGTAATTACAGATCTGGGCCCAGCTCCCTCTTTGATCTTACAGATTATTTCAGACGATACCATTCATTATGCGTATCCCAATATTTCATATGCAGGGGATGAAATATCGGACAATACAGCCATCATTGATATGCTGAGAAGCGCTTTTGTCCTCTTTCCTGGCTATTCAGCAATGGTAACAGATGGAAATGGCTCTTATTCACCCATAAAGAATGTGAAGGATGGGCTCAGCTATCACTCGGTTATTCCCGGAACAGAACGTTGGGGGGATTATTCCGGATCTCAGCGAAAATATGATGAGCCTGGCAAGGTGTGGGTGAATGGCTCCTATGCCACTTTATCTCATAAGGTAGAAACATGGATATCTGAGATTTCATTAGACCCTTTCCCATTATCCATAAATAACCCCATTGCTTCGCCGGGAATAATGAATGCTTTTCCAAATCCCTTTTCAGATAATTTTACTGTAAACTTTATGTTGGAAAAGACATCGGATTGCTCCTTTGATCTTTTTGATATGAATGGAAAATTGGTTAAGATTCTTATGCAGGAACGAGTGCATCCAGGAAGCAATCAATTCAGCTTCTCATTATCACCGGTTGCCAAAGGGATATATCTGCTGGCGATTTCTGCCGATGGAATAAGAATAGCCTCAGAAAAAGTAGTTAAAGATTAATCCGAAAATTTATATTGAATTAATTTTCACAAGAGATTCTGCACTTAATTTCTTCAAAGGACAACAACATTATTCATTCTGAAACATACAATGCTATGAAAATTTTCTTCTCTTTTTTTCTACTGTTCACAATGTGTTCAGCATATTCACAAACAAACATCATAAGTACAAACCTGACTGCAGAACAGGTGATGATAGGAGATTACGATCCGGCAGCTTTTTCAGCACCAATACTACTGAACCATCCTGATACGATTGCGAATGGATTAAACACTAATGTCAATCCCGATTCACTTCATATATACCTGGAGAAATTAGGATCGTTTCAAAATAGAAATTCCGGTTCTGATACCGTTTCCTCTATAAAAGGCATTGGGGCGGCCCGCCGATGGGTTTATCAGAAATTTCAAGAGATCAGCGCTTCATATAACAATCGCTTATTGCCATCCTATCTGCAATTTGATTTATCTATATGCGGTGTGGGTCAACATAAAAATGTCTTTGCGGTGCTGCCGGGATTAGATACGACAGACCATTCTGTCGTTATCATTGAATCACACTTAGATAGCCGATGCGAAGGATTGTGTGATACCATTTGCCTTGCCCAGGGTAGCGACGACAATGGAAGTGGAACGGCTTTAGTAATTGAATTGGCGAGAGTAATGAGCTCGTATAGTTTCAATCATACAATAGTATTTCTAACAAATATTGGAGAGGAACAGGGGCTCTACGGTTCCGAAGCATTTGCGGATTATGTTCAGGGAAAAGGAATAGGAGTAAAGGCAGTGCTGAACAATGATATTGTCGGTGGAGTTTTATGTGGATATACTTCATCTCCACCGAGTTGCTCTCCGTTCGGAGATATTGACAGTACACAAGTTCGTCTATTCTCCTATGGCGGCTTCAATTCTCTGCATAAGGGTCTGGTAAGATTTATTAAATTAGAATATAAGGAACAACTGCTGCCATTGGTAGATGTGCCTATGACACTTTCTATGATGACGAGTGAGGATCGTGAGGGCAGGGGCGGTGATCACATTCCCTTTAGGGAACATGGAATTTTAGCCATGAGATTTACTTCTGCGAATGAAAATGGCAATGCAGATGTGGCGGATACCGGATATATCGATAATCAACACACCTCGCGTGATGTGCTTGGGTATGATACAGATTTTGATGGTTTGCTCGACAGCTTCCTCGTTGATTTTAATTACCTGGCTCGGAATGCAGCCATCAATGGCAATGCAGCATCCATGGCTGCAATAGGTCCGAAGACACCAACATTTGCTTTAACCACTGGAGGCAATCAGGTTGACGTTATCATTACAGCAGATCAATCATACCCTCAATACAGGGTTGGAGTGCGTTCACTTACCTATGATTGGGATTCTGTTTATACTTTCAGCAGTGCCGCAGGAGCAATCACCCTTTCAGCGGCTGGAACATATTATCTAAGCACTGCAACAGTTGACACCAACGGCGTTGAGAGCTTATTTAGTGGGGAAATTGCAACAACAATAACTTCTGTAAACGATCCTGGTACAAAACGAGGGATCCAGTTGTTGCCAGCCAGGCCTAATCCGGCTGATGAATCAACAATGATCACAGTAAATGTTTTACAACCCATGGATTATAAAATTGCTTCTATACGCGTGCTCGATACCAATGGTAATCTGGTAAAAGAATTAATAGTCAAACTTGAGAAAGGAATAAACGAGGCATTATACCATCATGGCTACAATGCAAGCGGCACCTATCTTTATGCACTGGTAATTGATGGAGCAATCGTAGAAACACAAAAAATGATTTTTGGAAAATAATGTGTGCCTTTGGGAA
>JACCZV010000013.1 GCA_013695775.1 Chitinophagales bacterium
TTACTGTACAGTTGCCAATATATAATGAGCTTTACGTAGTGGAGCGGCTGATGGATGCTGTATCGTTATTAAATTATCCGAAGGATAAGCTTGAGATACAAATGCTTGACGATTCGGAAGATGAAACAACTGATATTATACGCAAGAAAATGTTTCAGTTCCAGGCTATGGGATTCGATGTTGTGCATATTCGCCGGCCCGACCGTACAGGATTCAAGGCAGGTGCTCTCGGCTATGGGTTGCAATTAGCAAAAGGAGAATTCATTGCCATTTTCGATGCCGACTTTATGCCTAAACCAAATTTCCTGATAAGCACTCTTCCTCAATTTCTCAGACCGCAGGTAGGTGTTGTGCAGACGCGTTGGGAACATTTGAACAAGGATTATTCACTCATCACCAAATTGCAGGCATTCGGTTTAGATGCTCATTTTACTGTGGAGCAAACCGGGCGTAACTCTGCCGGCCATTTCATCAATTTCAATGGCACCGCCGGCATCTGGAGAAAACAATGCATCATAGAATCCGGAGGCTGGCAATCAGACACGCTCACAGAAGATCTTGATCTTAGCTACCGGGCTCAATTAAAAGGTTGGAAATTCATATACCTCGAAAATATCGGAACTCCGGCAGAATTACCCGTAGCAATGAATGCGCTAAAAAATCAGCAATTCAGATGGAACAAAGGAGCAGCGGAATGCGCGAAGAAAAATCTTCTCTCTGTGCTGCGCAAGAAAGATCTCACCGTTGCCACAAAATTGCACGCCATCTTTCACCTGATGAATTCCACAGTATTCATTTTTATCATGATAACCGCAGTGCTTAGCATACCTATGTTGTATGTAAAAGACCATTTTACTCAGTTTCGGGATATCTTCTTTTACACCTCCTTTTTCCTGACAAGCGTATTGATGCTGGGTGTATTTTACTTCACCTCAATAGTACAGCAGGAAAAAAAATTCCCTGGAAACATTGTCCGTTTTGTAATGATCTTTCCGCTCTTTCTTGCTGTAAGCATGGGTTTGTCTTTTCACAACGCAGTTGCCGTCCTTCAAGGATATTTTGGTAAAGACACCGCCTTTAAACGAACCCCCAAATTTGGGTTAGAATCAAAGAGACAATCCTGGAAAGAGAACCGGTATCTTGAAAGAAAGATAGATTGGATCACTCTTACGGAGGGATTACTTTCACTGTATTTCATGGCAGGAATATTTGTTGCCTTTGCAATTAAGGATTTCGGACTTGTGCCCTTTCACATCATGCTTGCATTCGGCTTTGGGTTTGTCTGCTATTTTTCTATAGCCCATTCAAAAGGGCTTTTTACCAATCTGCCACGCCTTAAATGGTCTAAGCTTGCACGCAGTTGACAATTCTTTAACTGGTATCTCTTATAGCTTTGTATAAGCAAACTTCAGATTATGTTTTTACAGGAGAACCACCAGGTAAAAAGCGACAACTATTTGGAGTTTCTGCTGTAACACTTCTATTATTGGTTGCATCCCTCGCGGGATATGTTTTTATCGGCTATTTTTTATCGCGGGAAGATTTTATACTCTTCGCCTCAGTGTACCTCGTGCTGTTTGCCGCTTATATTTATTTTTTAAACCAGGATTCATGGCACCGGCAAAATATCAATGAACATCTTTCAGGAAAAGAGCATAGTCCGGAAACTACAGCGATATTATTGAACAGGAAGTCTGGCTTAAAGCTTTTGCTGAATGCTGCAATATTATTCAGGCTCTTGTTTTTATTTTCCATTCCATCATTGTCTGAAGATTATTTGCGTTTTATATGGGATGGCGCGCTATGGATAAAAGGAGTCAATCCGTATTCAGTACTTCCATCCATGCACCTCCTGAGCATCACCAAACAAGACCCCTATCTGCTGAATCTGTATGCTGGAATGAATTCCCCCGGGTATTTTTCAGTTTATCCTCCTGTATGTCAATTCACTTTTGCCTTAGCAGTAAAATTGTTTCCTGCAGATATGCGGGGTTCAGTAATCGTTCTTCATCTAATATGTATAGCCGCGGAGGCGGGGACTATTTACCTGCTGCAAAAAATTTTATCACATTTTAATCTGCCGAAAAAGAATGTCTTGCTTTATGCTTTGAATCCGCTGATCATTATCGAGCTGGGTGGAAATATACATTTTGAGGCAGTAATGATTTTTTTTATTGTGCTGGCAGCATACATGTTCATACAATATGAAAAAAGATCTGATCGAATGCTGCAAGAATTCAAGCATTCAAGAAAAACCGGTTATCGCGAATTTGTTTTTTCAGCCATAGCCTTCGCATTAGCTATTGGTACCAAACTTATCCCGCTGATCTTTCTTCCATTTCTCATCTGGCGGTTAAGATGGAAGCGATCTATTTTCTATTTCTCAATAATAGCACTCTCACTATTCATCCTGTTTCTTCCATTTCTAAACCCCTCTCTGATCTCCCAGTTTTCTTCCAGCGTAAATCTCTATTTTCAAAAATTTGAGTTCAACGCAGGAATTTTTTACCTTATTCGTGAGGCTGGCTTTCATTGGAAAGGACACGATGTGATTCAAACTGCTGGCCCCTGGCTTGCGTCAATCACATTTTTCTGCATCTTATTGCTGACAGCAACAGAAAAAAATCCTTCATGGAACAAATTTTTTTTATCTATGCAATGGGCGCTCACTATTTATTTAATGCTTTCCACTACTGTGCATCCGTGGTACATTACCACGCTTGTGATGCTTTCAGTGATCACTGGCTATCGGTATCCTGTAATATGGTCATTACTCATTGCATTTACTTACGCCGCATATCAGACAACTCCTTATCAGGAACAGCTTTGGCTGGTTGCTTTGGAGTATGGTGCTGTGATAACGGTGTTGCTTATCGAGATATATAATTGGCGGAAGATGCAGAGCGTCTAAAGATTCTCTATATATCTA
>JACCZV010000030.1 GCA_013695775.1 Chitinophagales bacterium
GCCCACCCTTATGAATCCATGCTTCGCATAACAACACGTAAACATGATGTGGTCGGTATTCATATTTATGATAAGCGGGAAGTTGAGCTACCAGATATCGGGCTCATAAATATTATGGATTCAGAAAGCGGTGCAACCATGTGCGTAGACAGCACAAATGCCAAAGTGAGGCAGGCCTATGCAAAAAGATTTACGGAGCGTGTAGTGAATTTCCAAACTATTTTCAGCAAGAATGGCGCAGATACAGTAAGCATAAGCACACGTGACAATTATATCCGAATGCTCATGTTGCTTTTTGAACGCAGAACAAAGAGAATTTAGCCAGGCAATTAATCGTTTCAGAAGCATGAACCAACAGGGGATATGTGCGATTGCATTCTTTCAACTGCTTTTAATTTTTTTAAGTGTGGAGGCACAAGAGGTTCGGCTTACGTCTTCATTAGATTCAACAGGCTATGTTATAGGAGATTGGATAAATGTGCACATCTCAATTGATCATCCTCAGACAACATTAGTATTGTGGAGTGAGACGAGTCTGGCGGATTCCTCTGTTCTTGAAAGGATTTCAGAATCTAAAATTGATACCATTCAGCATCAGGGCTTCGTTACAGAAAACAAAACCATCACCTTCATTGCCTTTGATTCAGGTGTTGTGCGCATACCTTCAATTAAATTAGCTTATCAGGAAAATGAAATCAACACCCCTATATCTACCACGCCACTTTCCGTACACATAGCTGGTATTAGGGTTGACACCACTCAGTCATTCCGACCCATTAAACCCACATTTTCGTTTGAGAAAAAGAATGACAGATTATGGCTTTATGGAATTCCATTGGCTTCCTTGCTGATTATTGCTATACTATATTGGAGGTATCATAAAAAGAGAGGTATCAGGACCGCTAGTAGTGAGGCAATAGTTGACCCACGGCTGCCTCATGAAAAAGCGCTTGCTGCGCTTGACCAGCTTGAAACGGGGAAATTATGGGAAAGCAATCAGTCTAAGCAATTTTATGTTCAGGTCACTCAGATAATGAGGGCCTATATTGAAGCTGGACTTCTCATACCAACTGTGGACCATACTACACGGGAGATCATTTCATCTCTTAAAAAGAATTTAAAGGATGAACTGTTGCACCGTCTAAGCCGTGATCTCAGAATGGCAGACCTGGTGAAATTTGCTAAAGCTCAACCCTCAGTAGGCGATCATCTGCAAATAATTGAAACAGCCAGGCGGCTTGTGAATGAAACGAGCTCTTCTGAATCCATGATTAATAAAGAGATGGCCCGATGATTCAGTTTGCCAACCCGCAAGTGCTATGGTTACTGAATCTTTTGCCATTGCTTATGGCGTGGTACATTTGGCAACATCGCAAACAGCAGTCCCTCTTAAAGATCTCCTCAATCGAAGTTTTTAGTTCAGTCAGACCTTCTGCAAAAATTTTGTTTCGTCACAGCCTAATCCTGTTGCGGCTGATTTGCATCGCTGCTCTGATAATGGGTGCCGCCCGCCCGCAACAGGTGTTATCAAAACAGACAATTGCGAGTGAAGGGGTAGATATTATTATTGCTTTTGATGTGTCGGGGAGTATGATGACAAGGGATTATGTGCCTAACCGGTTAGAGGTAGCAAAAAAAATGACAGGGGCCTTTATTGATAAACGCCCGAATGACCGAATCGGAGTGGTCTTCTTTGCAGGAGAGGCATACACCGGAAGCCCGATCACCATTGATCATCATATACTAAAGCAAATAATTTTAAATGTGAATATCGGAGCTGTGGAAGATGGCACCGCAATAGGTATGGGTTTGGGCACAGCGGTAATGCGGCTGAAAGAAAGCAAGTCTGCAACAAAGATCATCATACTCATCACTGATGGTGAAAATAATGCAGGCACTGTAAAACCCCTGGAAGCAGCACAGCTTGCAAAAAGCTTGAATATTCGCACATACTGCGTCGGCATCCTCGGAGGCACCTTCAATGAACAGATTTCGCCTCACGACCAGGCTTACAGGGCTATTGGAGGTCCAACAGCAAATTTCACCCTGATGCAGGTTGCCGAGATCACGGGCGCAAAATATTTTCGCGCTTCCGAACAAAATAGTTTGTCCGGCATATTTGAGGAAATTAATAATCTTGAAAAAACAAAGATTGATGTTACCACCTATAAGAGATATGAAGAGCATTTTTATCTTTTCACAATGGTTGCTGCAATAGCTTTGTTGTTGGAGGTGATCTTGCGTTACACATTATTTCGCACAGCGCCCTGATGCAGATAGAACATCCATATTATTTAGTCGCCCTGGTTGTAATTCCTTTTATAATATGGATTTACCGGCGCTTTAGTTTATGGAGAAACAGGTCATTACAGCGGTTTGGCGAATGGCGGTTGGTATCCCAACTTATTCCCAACCACAGCAGCAGCAGGCCAATTGTAAAATTTGTGCTGCTCATTGTCGGTTTCACATTAATCATAGCTGCCTTATCTAATATTAAATACGGTGATTCGAAACGAATTGTAAAGCATGAAGGGATAGACGTTGCTGTTGTGCTCGATGTTTCCTTAAGCATGCTTGCCGAAGATGCACCGCCAAACCGACTTGAAGCAGCAAAGCTATTCGCAAATAAACTGATAGATAATTTGCCTGATGCACGCATTGCTCTCATCACCTTCTCTGCTGTTCCTGTCACCCAAACTCCCCTTACAGTTGATCATAGCGCTGCCCAACTGATACTCTATAATGTCTCCGCCGAGCATGCTCCATCACAGGGAACTGATATCGGAGCAGCAATTACCGAAGCGTTAAAAGCACTTCCTGAGAATCAGCACCATTATCGGGCTATTGTCCTGATAAGTGATGGAGAAGATTGGGAAGGTTCGGTGGATCAGGCATTGGACGATGTTGCCAATGAACAACTAATAATCTGTACTGTGGGAGTAGGGACTGAAAAAGGAGCATCAATCCCGATGCCGGCTCATGGAATAACAGCAATGAAAAAGGACGCAACCGGTAATGCAGTCATTACAACGCTTCGTTCAGCGGTTTTAAACACCATTGCTGAAAGAAACAATGGTGTTTTTGTGCAGATTGGTTTAGGAAGAAATGATCCGGTTGACGACATTGTTCATCGGCTTGATCAGGCCAACCAAAGTGTGTTTGATGAAGAGCTTCTTGTTAATTATGAATCTAAATTTCAATGGTTTCTCTTCCCTGCGCTTGCGTTACTCATCATAGATCTGTTCATAAGCAACCGGAAGCCACTATGGATAAATAGCTTATTCGGAAAAACCAACAAAAGCTGATGAACCATATTTTAATTACGATGGCTGTTTTCTTTAGCATCACTTCCGAAGTGTGGTCACAACCTGTTGAGCAATTAATTGATAAAGGAAATTCAGCTTATCATAAGCGCTCTTATGGTGAGGCTAAGACTTTTTTTGAATCTGCTATAGCAAGAGATCGCGGCCATCAATTTCCGCAAGCGATCTTCAATCTTGGTAATACTTTATATCAGCAAAAAAAATACGGTGAAGCTGCCACTCATTTCAGTAAGCTCTCTGTCGGAGACATTTCATCTTCAATTAAAACAGCGGCACTTTTTAACCTCGGAAATTGTCACCTCGCATCGGAGAGTTACCAAGATGCCATTGCAGCATATAAACTTGCGCTTAAAATTAATCCTCATGATGAGGATGTGAAATATAATCTTGCGTTCGCCAAAGCAATTATTGCAGGCCGCCAAAAAGAAACTCCCCGGAAAAATACCACTGCACAGATTGAACCGGCAGCCCCTCCGCCGGCAAATTTAAAACCTCCTGACCTTCAGCGTTTGTTAAATGAGTTGGATGCATCGGAAAAAAAAACAATGCAGCAGATGAAGCGGGAACCACCCAGAAGGAAAAAAGTGATTAAAGACTGGTGATTCAGAACTTTTTATTAAATGTAACACAGTGAGAATTGCTATTTTGTCTAAGGGGTCTGCAAATCACATAGAGGTTTTGGATTCACAGGTAAACCAATTATTGAATTTTATTCAAAATGACACTGTCGGTGTTTTTAAGTGGCCACTGAAATAAGTCTGCATTCTGTTATGGGCAAGTACCGTGCTTTTACTAAAGACATGTTTTATAAGGCTGGATTAGTAAGTGTTTTAGATTGGTTACTATATCAGGCTTCCCGTTTAAGTAATAAAAAAAAGAACAGAAAATTCAGAAAAGCAAATCCAGGATTAATTATTCCTCCAGATTATTTCTTATACGAAACCTATAAGCTGGATTACGAAAGTTTTTTTAAAGATGGAGAATGTACTGCAAGAGAGATTATAGAATGGACTGAAAAATATCTTGAGCCTGGTCCTAAAAAAATTTTAGATTGGGGGTGTGGCGTCAGTAGGATTGCTATGCACATTAATAAATTCACTGATACTTATACATCAGTACATGCTTGCGATATTAGTGAGCAAATGATATCGTTTAATAAAAAAAGCTATAGTAATATCTCATATTCCCAGGTTCTTTATTCACCACCTACAAATTACGGGAATGGATCCTTCGACCTAATTTATGGGCTCTCAATTTTTACACATATTGAGGCTGACATGCAGGATAAATGGTTTAAAGAAATGTACAGAATCCTAAACAACCATGGTGTTTTCTTGTTTACTACGCACGGCATGTTTTTCTATCCCAAATTATTGGATAAAGAAAAGCAGCTTCTTGTTCTTAAAGGAGTGTTTTCGAAAGAATATCAGAAAAAGGGACATAGAATGATGTCGACTTACAATTCGCATGCTGCCCTTAGTAAACTTTTAGAGAAATATTTTGAAATTCTTGAATTTCACGATGGTACAGTTGATCAGACCAAGACGGGGGGGCAAGATTTGTGGATCGTAAGAAAACTCCTATAAAATCTCTCTTGTAACAAAAGCGTTATTTATATTAAACTAAGCAGATAAACTCATTCACTATGAATAATTCACATGACGAAAAATTGAAAAACCTGCAAAACGCAGAGGCGGTGGATAAGATCAAAAACTTGTTGAAAGTGCTCAAGTCTGCATGTTTACAACCAGGCTAAAGGAAGCGCCGTTTAATACCCGCCCGATGAGTCCTGTGGATACGGATGATGAGGGATGTATTTGGTTTTTTAGTGACAAATCAAGTAATAAAAACAGGGAGATAACTCAAAATTCAAATGTTCAATTATATTTTTCTAATAATAGCAGCTATGAATTTCTAACCATTTATGGCGATGCGGAAGTAATTTTAAACCGAAAGAAATTGGAGGAGCTAAGGAATCCAATTGTAAAAGTATGGTTTACGGAAGGGAAAGATGATCCCAATTTATCA
>JACCZV010000031.1 GCA_013695775.1 Chitinophagales bacterium
CCCCACCCTATTATGCTGTAATCTTTACTTCGAAACGAACCAATGTAGAAGATGGGTATGCTGCTGTTTCAAACCGAATGGTCGAACTTGCCACGCGTCAGCCTGGTTTCCTTGGAGTAGAAAGTGCGCGTGAAAATTTAGGAATTACTGTTTCTTATTGGGAAAGCATTGAGGCCATCAAAAACTGGAAGCAACATAGTGAGCATCTTTTAGCTCAAAAAAGCGGACAAGATATTTGATATTCGGCATATAAAACGAGGATTTGTAAAGTAGAACACGAATACGGTTTTGAAAGATTAACACCTCACGGGAAAGGATAACATCATATTAATTTTACCCAATGATTTAGTTTTTTACCCAATAGAATTTAATTCTGCATTAGCTTAATTTTACCTTGTATAGAGTTTGTTTATGTTGTATATAACAGTAGGCTCAACCTGATTAGTATTGAAGGATAATCAGGGAGGAATAATATTTTTCATTTCAATGAAACATTAAGAAATTTATTTTCTGAAGCCGTTTTCTACCGTTAGGCTAAGCCCCGAAGGGACACATTGTGTCGAAAGAAAAGAATTCTCAATTAATTCTTCTAAATCTTTTTCTATCGCCTGATTTAAGTCGCAGAGGGACGATAGTATGGTAGTACAACGATCAAAAAAAAAATTAAACCCCAGCGGGGTGACAGTATTTCTCAGCAGGCATATTAAGGCTTTTGATTTTAATAAATATGCTGTCGATGTACCCAAATTCTTAAAAGAAATCTTTCGCCCCGATGGGACTGTGTGGTTGTTTGCTGTTGGTTTCTATCAAACTTCCGCTTCTAACGGATCTTAGTAAATAGGTTTACTACACTTTTCGGGTTAATAGGGCTATCTTTGCACCTCGAAATTCTAATATTTTTCATGCTTTCCATCCGTAACATTGCTATAATAGCCCATGTAGATCATGGGAAAACAACATTAGTTGATAAGATACTTCATCAATCAAATCTGTTTCGTGATAACCAGGAAACCGGTGACCTGATTTTAGACAGTAATCCACTTGAAAGGGAACGGGGAATAACCATTCTCTCTAAAAATGTCTCTGTTCGTTATGGAGATGTTAAAATCAACATCATTGATACCCCTGGTCACTCAGATTTTGGCGGTGAGGTAGAAAGAGTATTAAACATGGCTGACGGGGTGCTGCTGCTTGTTGATGCATTTGAGGGTGCGATGCCTCAAACCCGGTTTGTATTACAGAAGGCACTTGAATTGGGAAAGAAGGCCATTGTGGTAATCAATAAAATAGATAAGCCCAACTGCCATCCTGAAGTGGTGCACGAGCAGGTTTTTGAATTGTTTTTTAACCTGAATGCGACAGAAGAGCAGTTGAATTTCCCAATAATGTATGGCTCTTCGAAACAGGGATGGATGAGCACGGATTGGAAGAACCCCTCAGAGAACCTCATTCCGCTCTTTGAGACAATCGTCACCTACATCCCGGAAGCGCTTGCCTTAGAGGGTACTCCTCAAATGCAGATCACCTCTCTCGATTATTCCTCCTACACTGGGCGCATTGCAATAGGTCGCATTCTGCGCGGGATATTAAAGGAAGGAATGCCCATCAGCCTGGTGAAACGAAACGGAGATATCAAAAAATCGCGCATAAAAGAGCTTTATACTTTTGAGGGATTAGGGCGAAAAAGAGTTGCAGAAGTGACCGCCGGCGATATATGCGCCATTTTCGGTATAGATGATTTTGAAATAGGTGATACGGTGGCTGACTTCGAGATGCCGGAGGGGCTGAAGCCTATTGCCATTGATGAGCCAACGATTAATATGTTGTTTACCATTAATAACTCACCTTTCTTCGGCAAAGAAGGCAAATTGGTCACATCCCAGAGGGTAAGAGAACGTTTGGAAAAGGAGACGGAGAAAAATCTTGCTCTCAGGTTAGAGGATACCGACTCGCCGGATGCAATTCTTGTTTACGGACGTGGCATCTTACATCTTTCGATTTTGATTGAAACAATGCGACGAGAAGGATATGAGATTCAGGTAGGCCAGCCAAAGGTTATCATTAAACATATAGAGGGTGTTAAAAGCGAGCCTATTGAAGTGCTTACAGTGAATGTGCCGGGCGACTATGCTGGGAAAGTGATTGAAATGGTTTCTTCGAGAAAAGGTGAAATGACGGTGATGGAACCAAAGGGTGATGTGCAACACCTGGAATTTAACATTCCATCAAGAGGGTTAGTTGGCTTGCGGAATAACATGCTCACTGCAACGGCCGGGGAAGCTATTATGGCCCACCGTTTCAAGGCTTTTGAACCCTGGAAAGGAAACATTCCGGGAAGAAATAATGGAGTGTTGATACCTCTGGAAAAAGGAGTGGCTACGGCATACTCCATCGATGCCTTGCAAGACCGCGGAGTATTTTTTATTGAACCAGGAGAGGAAATTTATGGGGGTCAAATAATAGGAGAACACATAAGGCCGGGTGATCTGGTGATTAATGTAACTAAGACAAAAAAGCTAAGCAATATGCGCGCTTCAGGAACGGATGAGGCCGTTCGCATAACACCCAAAGTCAATTTTTCCCTCGAGGAGGCGCTCGAGTTTATTCAGGACGACGAATATGTAGAGGTAACTCCAAAATCTATACGCATGCGCAAGATCGTCCTCGATCATAATGAACGAGCAAGAAAAATGAAGGAAGTGGTCGCGCTGGCTTAGCGTGCAATTAATAAGTATATTCGTAACCACGGTTGAATAGATTTTTGAAAGGCTTACTGGCCTTTATTGTGCATCTCCTTCAAAGATGATGCACAATGATATCAATCGCTCAGAGTGCCTTTGAATTCAGCAACTTTTTTAAATAAGCTTCAGTGTAGATGGGTGGCAAAAAGTATTTTAAGCAACATGAAATAGAGTTTTTAAGCCTGTACCATAGTTTCAAGGGTATGATTGTAGATGGTACTATTAAAAATAATGAAAATGCTATGCAGTTTATAGATATTCTTGAATCTATGGTAGAGTCACTGAATGATATTGTAGAGTGGAGAAAGGAGGCTGATGAAATGGAAGATATCAAGAACAATAGCTGGGATGATGCATCCGGCGATTGTCCCGTTTGCAACGAAACTGTAAATGTAACCATCAAGGGTGAAACTGTAAATGATCTTGGATTCCACGTAAACATACTTAGATGCAACATTTGCAGCACAGAGTTTAATGACCATCTGCCGACCAAGGAAGATGAGCTATTGAAATGGTATGAGTATTTTTTCAATCACTTAATCCCCCAAAGCGATTCCGTTTCTAATCTTTTCGAAATTCCAAAGGAAGAACTAACTTCATTACGGGAACTCTATAATGACTTGAAAAAAAATCAGCATTCGATAAAAGAGTCAAAAAGACAATTGGAGTTAATTGAAGCGACAGCGGATAGGCAGATGAAAGCGGTAACTCAATATCTATACGTGATTTATGGCCACACCATTTCTGGAGAAGATCAGATCAAGTTGAATTAACATTTTTGGTATTTTCCTTATCTCAAAACATCAGCTTCACACCTGCCATTGCCTGAAACCCATAGGTGGGGTAATTATACCATAGGCTGCTTTTCGAGCCAGTCACATTATTAAGAGCAATCCAGAATGCAAGGTTTTTCTTATAATTATAGGTGACGGAGAGATTTACATCCGCCCTCCCATTTAGTTGGGTTGATACAGAATCACCGGGTAAAATCGTATATGCTCCACTGTTTGCAAAGAAGTCTGCCTGAGCAAGAATTTTATTCTGAATATTATAGTTAAAGGTCAACTGCAACTTTGATTTTGGTATTCCCCAGGGTTCATCGTTGTAATCCAAAGAATAAGACTCTGTCTCCCCGCTAAGCACGACGTTAACGCGCTCAGATTGCTTGTAACCCAATTCACCATGTAATTTGAAGATATTTGCATTACCATAATAGATGACATTGTAATAAGCCGGGTTGGCAGCGTCAGGCAAATAAACAGGCATGTTGGTGTATGTCCCAAATCCTCCCTTTATATTATAAGAGATGTTGTTGCCGTAACTTCCTTTCAAGCCCAGAAATATGTTGCTTACTTTTGAAAAGGTATTCTGAAAATTATTCAGATAAGGATTTACTGTTGTTATCTCATGCAATGTTGTGGCTTTCCATCCACCCTCCCATCCAAAGTATGGAATCAGGTAATCTCCTAAAAGATTATATTCTGCACCAAGCTTGGGAAAAAATGAAGCCTCCTTATCAAAAAAACCTAAATTCATCCCCAGAGTAAGGCTTAGTTTTTCAACCACGATTTTATAATATGGTATCAGAGATAAAACGGATTGAGATGTATCATAAAGAGTTTCTCTATAATGCAGATTCTGTAAGATAAACTCAAAGTGAGCACTGTGAATTTTCTCAATTTCCTTGTGAAGGTCGAAGTTGAAATTAATATAATTCTCCTTTGCCGGCAGGCTAGTGGAGGTATAAGTAACATTTGAGAGGTGGTGGTATTTGAGGTTTATGCTATAATCCCAATCCCCTTTCAGAATTTTTGTATTTCTAAATCCCAATTCTACAGGGAGATAATTGTACGTATGCTTCAATAATTTTTTTTTATTTTCACTAGAATCAGAAATATCTTCGGCATAATGAAAATACTTTCGATGACCGTAACCGATGCTTCCGGAG
>JACCZV010000050.1 GCA_013695775.1 Chitinophagales bacterium
ACTATTTATAGCTGCATTTCAAAAAGACGTATTTGAGAATGTAAACCTGAGTAGCAAGCTCACCTTGTTTGATAATTATACAGATAAGGTGTCAAGCAACCGCGACAATGTAGATGTGAACTTCAACCTGACCTTAAACATGCAGATCAACAAATGGCTTACCACCTCCTTCTTCGCCAATATTATATATGATCATAACATATTCATTTACGACCGTGACAATGAGGGTAACCAATTGCTTACCGGAGGACCGAGAACCCAGATCAGTGAAGGATTTGGAATCGGACTTACTGCAAAGTTTGGCGACGAGTTGAAGTAAGCTACAGATTAGTTAGCCCTTGATGAAAACAGCCGAATTTCCTTAGGTTGTCTGCTAAGTGTTTTAAATTGGAAATGAAACGTAACAGATCAATATTGCTGTACTTTTTTTTCCCTGCTAAGCTCACTCTCCACAACACTGCGAAGGTCATCCGCAGGTTTATAAAGTACAGCATTGAAGCCTAACGCTTTTGCTGCCTCTACATTTGGCAGGCTGTCGTCAATAAATAAAGTTTCTGAAGGAGAAAGATTGTTCTCATTAATTACTCTCTTAAATATGTCGGGATGTGGCTTGCGTACGCCTATCACAAAAGAATAGTAGACTTTCTTGAAATAGCTCTCAAGGTCTGCCCGTTGGTAAGTTCTGATTAAATATTTTGTAATGAATTTAAGATGGATAAAATTGGTATTGCTTAGCAGGAATAAATCATATTGCGGATAAAGGTCTTTAAGCAATGTTATTCGATCTTCTCTGATGCCGAGCAGCATGGCATTCCAGGCGTCATCTATTTGGGCATCTGAAAAGGATGTTCCAAACAATTTATTCAGCTCACTTCGAAAAGTCTTTTCTGAAGTTTTTCCTGTTTCAAAGTCATCAAACAATGGTTGTTGCCGAAGCTGGCTGTATTGTTCCTTAAAGTGTGAAACGCCCAACCTCTCAAATGCCGTGTGAGTGCGCGAATAATCTACATCAATGATTACGCCTCCATAATCGAAGATGATACTTTTTATATGATTCGAATGAGCCACGCTCTTACAAATATGATGTTTTAAGGGTAAATCATTTTTACAGAAACCAAATGTATTAAAAAAGTAATCAGTGGGCCCACCAGGACTTGAACCTGGGACCTGCGGATTATGAGTCCGACGCTCTAACCAACTGAGCTATAGGCCCCTTAATTATTTTTGCAAAGATAACTTTCCCAATAAATTGTATATAGTTCAATTAAAAATTAACTAAACTACACTTCTAAGTGCACGAACTTATAAATAATCTTTCGTGTATAATTGGTAAGTTCTTTTGCTGAGTTGCAATAAATTTCTTACCATGAAAGTTTTTAAATCTGCCAACCCTTATGACCAATCTGTAGTTGCAGAGCATGAGCTGATGAATGATGAGAAACTGCAAAGTGCATTCGGGAAAGCTGAGGCCGCATTCTCGCAATGGCGATCAAAATCTTTTAACAAAAGAAGTGACCTGTTGCGTGCAGTAGCTATCAATCTTAGAGTTAACAAAGAAACCTATGCCCAGACAATCTCTATAGAGATGGGAAAGATATTGAAAGAAGCACGCGGCGAAATTGAAAAGTGTGCATTGGCATGTGAATTTTATGCTGAGCAGGGAGAAAGGTTTTTATATGAGCAGATTGTATCATCAGATGCAAAAAAAAGTATGATCACATTTCAACCCATAGGTGCTGTACTTGCAATCATGCCATGGAATTTTCCTTTCTGGCAGGTAATGCGTGCAACCATTCCCTGCATTATGGCGGGCAACGTTGTGCTTTTAAAGCACGCCCCTAATGTTACTCAGTGTTCCAAACAAATAGAAAAGATTTTTGTCGAATCGGGAGCTCCGGAGGGGTTGTTTCAATCGCTTGTGGTGGATATTGATGTCACAGAAAAAATTATCTCACAAGATATCGTGCAGGGTGTTACATTAACGGGAAGTGAATTTGCAGGCTCCTCTGTTGCGTCACTTGCTGGCAAGCACATTAAAAAATCTGTGCTGGAACTTGGTGGAAGTGATCCATTGATAGTGCTGGAAGATGCAGACCTGCATCAAGCAGCTTCCGTTGGACTGCAATCAAGGATGCAGAACGCCGGACAATCGTGTATAGCCTCAAAACGATTTATAGTAATTGAAAAGGTAAAAGATGAATTCGTAAATCTGTTAATTCATCAAATAAAAGATATAAAACAAGGAGATCAATTGGATGAGGCAACTACCATGGGTCCTATGGCACGAATTGATTTGGCTGAAAAATTATTAAAACAGAAGAATGATTCCTTAATAAACGGAATAGATTTGATCACTGGCGGCAGCCACAATGGCTGCAACTTCGAGCCCACGCTGCTCGACAATGTGAAGCCGGGTGTTCCTGCTTTTGATGAGGAACTCTTTGGACCCGTTGCTTCCATCATTGTTGCTAAGAATGAGATGGAGGCCATACGTCTTGCCAATAAAAACCGCTACGGATTGGGTGCTTCCCTCTGGACAAAAGATTTAGATCGCGGCCAGCTGCTGGCAAAAGAGATCAATGCCGGAAGTGTGTTTATAAACGCGCTGGTGAAAAGTGATCCACGCCTGCCTTTTGGAGGAATAAAAAAATCGGGGTATGGTCGGGAGCTGTCTGCTCACGGCATCAAGGAATTCACGAATATTAAAACCATTTGCGTAGAAGACTAAATCTAAAATGCTCATGCATGCTATTCATTCTAAATTAAATCTTCAACCAGGCCGCGCACAGGCATGCTTAAAAACTCATTGATCAGTCTCACACTTTTTTCTTTTTGAGCCGACCCGCTTAAATAATAACATTGTATGCCAAGCCATGCGGTATAGGCGAATTCTGCCAGCTCACCTGCAGTTTCCTTTGGAATACCCACCTCAATATATAGTTGCCGGTTAACGGCGATGCGCTCCTCATCCATCTTATAGAGATACTTTTTCACTGTTTTGTTATGGAGCGCCCAGGCACGCAGTGAGAGCTCTGTTTTTCCTGAAACAGTGAATACTTCTTTAATCATCATCCGCAGTCGATCCTTTGGGGTCATCCCAGAATTTACCACCTCTATGATCTTCCCTAATGTTCTTGCTTCCCAGTATTTCAGCAACTCTTCTTCATAGTCGCTTATGCTCTCAAAGTGATGGTAAAAAGAACCTTTCGTAACCCCAAATTTTACACACAAGCTCTCTATTTTGATGGCATCATATCCATCATCGTTCATCACTTGTATTCCCTTTCTTACCCAATCAACTTTGGTCAGTCTTGCCATCGTGTTCTTCTGATCTTATTATCAAAAAATCAATTGCAATTATCGCTAAAGACATCATGGCAAAATACAAATTTGATGTGAATAAGTAGTCTCAAAGGATAGAAACACTTCTACTCATAAATGATCGGATAGGTTTCAATAGAGTTCACTTAACCCTTCTTTATCCTATGATTAACTCTATAGCTTTCTTTGTTGATTCTCATGAATACATGTAGGTTTGTCGTCACCTGAATTAAAATGATCGATGAATGAACAGATATACTTAAAGATCAAACTTGCGAAGCAAAACAAGCAAAAGTTGCTTGCGGTGCTCGTGGACCCTGATAAGGTGACACCCGAATCACTTATCACCTTAATTGATATTGCAACTAAAGCACATTTAGATTTCTTTTTTATTGGTGCAAGCTTGCTTTTAAATGATACCATCAATGAATGCATTGATGTAATAAAAAGCTGCTGTGACATTCCTGCAATCATATTCCCGGGAAGTGCAATGCAGATTTATTCTCAGGCCGATTCAATTCTCCTGCTCTCTCTCATATCCGGCCGCAATGCAGAGTTGCTGATAGGGCAGCATGTCATTGCTGCACCATCACTCAGGGCGAGTGGTTTAGAAATTCTCTCCACGGGATATATTTTAATTGATGGCGGAAATACTACAACAGTTTCATACATTAGTAATACCGTCCCTATTCCACATGATAAAGATGAAATTGCAACATGCACTGCGATGGCTGGAGAAATGCTGGGTTTGAATATAATATACCTTGATGCGGGAAGTGGTTCACTGCGCTGCGTCAGCGAATCAATGGTAGCTATGGTTTCTGCAAGTATCAAAACACCGTTGATAGTTGGAGGTGGAATTCAAGGGCCGGATGAGGCTGCTTCGCTCTGTAGAGCAGGGGCAGACATTGTTGTGGTTGGAAATGCGGTGGAAAAAGATCCAATGTTGCTTTTTTCTATCTCCCGCACAGTACATGCGGCTGTGATCATTTAAATTAAATATTCTATTAAATTTGATTTAAGGAATTTATCAGATGTTATTTTTTGTTTATGACTTCTTGATTTAAGGTACTGCAATTGGTGCAGACAGAACAGATCCGTTCGTATTATGAGATAATTTTGCGGAAGCATGCAAGGTCGTGTAGTAAAAACTACTGGAAGCTGGTACAGCGTTCGCCTCGACAATGGCGCAGTAGTATCGTGTAGAATAAAAGGTAAGATGCGGCTTATAGATAGGCGAACTACCAATCCTGTCAATATCGGTGACCTTGTGTTGGTAGATACTGAAGATGATGACTCAGTAATCAAAGAGGTGCTTCCTCGAACCAATTATATCATCCGTCAATCTGCCCGGCATCGAACTGCTGAACATATTCTTGCTGCCAACCTTGACCAGGCACTTCTGATGTCAACCATCGCGATGCCGCGTACCTCTACCGGCTTCATCGACCGATTTCTGGTTACAGCAACTGCTTACCACATTCCTTGCGTGCTCCTCTTTAATAAGGTTGATCTTTATAATGACAAGGAAATGCAAGCCGCAATGCAATTGAAAGAAGTTTATTTGAAGGCCGGCTTCGAGGTGATTCTTACCTCGGCTGAGAAAAACATTGGGGTTGCTCACTTGCAGGAAATGATGAAAGATAAAATCTCTTTACTCTCAGGTCACTCGGGAGTAGGGAAATCTACGCTGATAAATAAAGTTATTCCAGGTCTTGATTTGAAAACGGCAGAGCTTACGGCCTTTAACCAAAAAGGAAAGCATACCACCACCTATACTGAAATGATCGAGTTGCCCGGCGGTGGATTCATCATTGACACACCGGGCATCAAGGAATTTGGCATTCTTGATTTCGATGAGACTGAGGTCTCGCATTATTTTCCTGAGATGGAAAGGGTTCTTCATGATTGTAGGTTTAACAATTGTATTCACATAAATGAACCAGGCTGCGGTGTAAAATCCGCACTCGAATCAGGCCAGATCGCTGAGTCGCGGTATAACAATTATCTTTCTATCATTGATGAGATTAGGACAGATGAGAAAATTTATGACTGAGCCCACCTGCCATTGTCTTTATCAACAGCACTTGATGCTATGCGTGCGGTGATCCAGCGTGTAAGCAGTGCATCGGTTCTGATCAAAGACCAGACACATTCAGAGATAAGTGGTGGCATGCTCGTGTTGGTAGGAATTGAAGATGCTGACTCTGATGACGACATTTCCTGGTTAAGCAGAAAAATTATAAACCTGAGAATATTTGATGATCATGAGGGTGTAATGAATAAATCATTGAAAGAGGTAAATGCAGATGTTCTTTTAGTGAGTCAGTTTACATTGCATGCTGCTATAAAAAAGGGAAGCAGGCCCTCTTACACCCGTGCTGCCAAGCCGGAAGTCGCAATAGTTGTTTATCAAAAATTCTTAGGGCAACTGGAAAGTAATTTAGGAAAAAAAATTAAAACTGGAATTTTTGGATCGAAGATGGAAATTGCTTTGGTAAATGATGGTCCGGTAACAATATGGATTGATACAAAAAACAAAGAATAATCTTATTGAGTAAAGAGCGGGGCCAAACGGGTTATTTAAATAGCTGATATACCAATAGGCTGGCTGCATACGCAAGGCCCGTCATATAAGCCATCTGTATCAATGGCCACTTCCACGATTTTGTTTCGCGGCGCACCACAGATACTGTACTCATACAT
This sequence comes from Chitinophagales bacterium, assembly GCA_013695775.1. Taxonomy (GTDB): domain Bacteria; phylum Bacteroidota; class Bacteroidia; order Chitinophagales; family UBA10324; genus JACCZZ01. The sequence continues at coordinate 6,028 of JACCZV010000050.1, forward strand.
TGCATGGCGAAGGCGAAAAAGATCATAAGAGAAAAGGAGGTAGCCGCTGAATAAACAGGCTTTTTTGTAATGGGATCTATCTCTTTTCGCATTCGGTCACGAATGGCTTCAAAGTCTGAATCTGCTGTTGAACCTACGCTGTAAATGGTTGACATGGTACCTACAAAAACTTCTCGGGCAGCAAAAGAGGTGATCAATGCAATCCCAATTTTCCAGTCAAAACCAAGGGGCCGGATAGCGGGCTCAATAAAATGACCAATTCTTCCGGCAAATGAAGCTCCGAGCTTCTCTGATTTTATGATATCCTCCGTCTCAGTTTTTGTAGCATGACCTGCTGGCTGAAGGTCAGCATATTTTCTCTCGATATCAGTAAATGCTGTGCCCGGCCCGAAGGAGGCAAGAAACCAAAGGATGATAGAGATTGTAATGATCACCTTCCCGGCGTCCATCACAAATACTTTCGCTTTTTCCACCATCGTTATTCCTACATTACCCCAGCGTGGCCGGCGGTAAATAGGCAGTTCCATCAGATAATAACTTTTCTCTTTGGCCTTAATGATCCACTTCATCACAAGGGCAACAAGCAACGACATTGCCCATCCGAGCAGGTATAGCCCCAGCATCACCAATCCTTTAAGGTTCATGATTCCAAATAACCTTTCGTCTGGGACAATAAAGCTGATGAGCAGCGCGTAAACGGGAAGCCGGGCAGAGCAGCTCATAAGTGGTGTAACCATGATGGTGATGATCCTGTCTTTCCAGTTCTCTATTCCACGTGTTGACATGATAGCAGGTACTGCACAAGCTAAGCCACTCACGAGAGGCAAAGTAGACTTTCCACTCATACCCACTTTACGCATGAGGCGATCCATCAAAAAGCTAACCCGGGTCATATAGCCCGTGTCTTCAAGAATGCTGATGAACCCGAATAGCAGCATGATCTGAGGAATGAAAACAATAATACCTCCGATACCTGCAAGCACTCCTTCAACAAGCAGATTCGTAACAAGATTCTGCGGCAGATTTTTATTGAGTGCTTCCTGCATCCAGCTAAAACCCGCACCAATGGCATCCATCGGGTAGGCAGCCCATGAAAATATAGCCTGAAAAACAAGGTAGAAGATCAGTAAGAAAATGAGATACCCATAAACAGGATGTAATAGTATTCTGTCAATTTTCGCTGTAGTATCAAGAGCTTGCTGTTTACTTTGATCCTGTGAAGTGCAGCGTTCAAGGATGGGATTTATTTTTTCATATCGCTTCAATATCTCTTCTCCCTGCAATTTCGCCATTGGGAATTGATGCCGCTCAAGCAGTTGCTTGATCTTACCTTTCTGTTCTACATTAAAGCAAAATATGTTGATGTAATGACAGGCAATCTGAAAGGCCGTATAATCACTTTTTACACCTGTTATATCTTTAATTCCATTTATTACTTCAGGGCAAAGAGGTTTCACCTCAACGAAATATCTTTCCGGAACAGGAATGGCCGTTTGAATAGCGCGCTTCAGGTCATGAATTCCTTTGCCTTCACGTGCATTGATGTGTATCACCTTCACACCAAGGTCTACGGCAAGCTGCAGGGTATCTATTGCTAGCCCGTTTTTCCTTGCCACATCAACCATGTTCAGTGCAATGATGCTTGGAATTTTAAGATCGATGATCTGAGAGCAGAAGAGAAGATTTCTTTTAAGGTTTGATGCGTCAGCAACAATAACCACCACGTCGGGATGGGATGGATTGTCAGGATTCAGCAACACGTCGAATGTTATGAATTCGTCAATACGGCGGGGATATAAGCTGTAAGTTCCTGGAAGATCAATCACATGAGCGTTCAGCTCCCTGGACAATTGAAGATAACCGGTTTTTTTATCTACGGTAATCCCTGCGAAGTTTCCAACCTTCTGGCGCAGTCCCGTCAATGCATTGAACAAAGAGGATTTGCCGCAATTTGGATTTCCTATAAGAGCAATTTTAATATTCTTCACATATTATCTCTGAAGTGAATTCCATTTACCTTCTTACAAGCACCGCGTTCGCCTCTTCTTTCCGAAGGCTTAGCAAATAGTTGCCAATTTTAATTGAGATCGGATCGCCAAGCGGTGCAACCATATCAACGAAAATCTTTTCTCCGGGAAGGAGCCCCATCTCCATCAGCTTCAGGGTCAGATCACCTTTTTCCAGGTCAACAATTACAGCGGTCTCGCCTGCTCTTAACTTACCAAGCGGTACCACCGAATGAGGCTGTTTCACGACTTATTTAGAATCATTATAAAGAGCGAAGGTAGGGATTTCACTCATACAAGAATTGATCTGATGATGAGGTCTTACTTTGCCATCGCTAAAATATGCCGGCCAGGAAGAAGGCATTTCACTGGAGATTTTTTGCAAAGAAAATGACGGGCACGTCTGGCATTTATTTTTAAAAATGGAACAGCTTGAAAAAATAGTAAGTCCAATATAAAAAATGAGCGACCGCAGTAAGATTTGTTTGTATGCCATAATGCTAAGTTCGCATATTAGAATGAGTTAAAAGAAACTCATTTTCACATTAATATTCAATAAAGAACCTGAATTCGTAGAGCAGTCTAACCTCGCAAAGTAAAATGCTTTAAATAGTATGTTCAAATTTTATAATATTTTTTGATCCCCTCAATAAAAATATTGATTGCTCCCATGAACTGGGGGCTTGGCCATGCTGCACGGGTTGTCCCGGTTATTCACGAATTGATCAAGCATGATGTTGAGGTGATTATTGCCGCTGACGGCAGATCACTTGAGTTGCTGCGAAAAGAATTTTCAGAGTTAAAATGGATTCGCCTTCCAGGATACGATATCCACTATTCGAAGAATAAGAGTTTCATGAAGAGCATCATGCTTCAGCTTCCGATGATCCTGAGATCATTTTTTGCTGAGAAGAAATGGCTGCAAGAAATCATGAGGAAAGAAAAGATAGATGCTGTGATCTCTGATAACCGTTATGGATTATATTCAAAAAAAATATATACCGTATTTATCACGCATCAAACGGGAATCATGCTTCCACGCCCGATAAAGTGTGTGGAAAGGATGTTGAATGAGGTAAATCATTACCTGATCAGAAAATTTAATGAGTGCTGGATACCAGATTTTGAGGGAGAAAATAATCTCTCCGGAGATCTCTCTCATAGATATTTTGTACCTCCAAATGCAGTATTCATCGGACCACTCTCCCGTTTTTCATGGCATGAAGAGAAAAAACAATTTGATTTGCTCGTGCTATTATCAGGGCCCGAACCTCAACGGACCGTATTAGAAAAAATATTGATGAAGCAACTCTTGATCTTAACATGCTCTGTTCCGAAAATGAATTTTAAATTATTGATGGTTCGGGGAGTGCCCGAGGGAATTGAGGAGATGATTCAGGTAGAAGAGAATTTTTTTCTTGTAGATTTTTTGGGTGGAGAAAAACTTAACACCATCATGCTTGCTTCGGATCTCATCATTTCACGGTCAGGCTACAGCACCATCATGGATCTTGCGACTCTGGCGAAAAAAGCTATTCTGATTCCGACCCCGGGCCAGACAGAGCAAGAATATTTGGCTTATTATTTTAAAGAAAGGAAAATATTTTATTCGGAAAAGCAAGCGAACTTCAATTTGAAACGAGCACTGGTAGAATCGGAAAAATATTCGGGGTTACGACCGCATTTCAAAACTGAAAGGCTTAAAGATGTTGTTGATAAGATGTGCACTGTGTTGTCATTCCGGATATGATTTGCAATGTTAACCTGCCCCTTATCCTTCCTCCCATATTCCGCAATGCTCCAGATGAATTTTTTCCTGGAAAAATAATTTCGTCGTCAGCTCAAAAGATTCGGTATAGTCTGAGACATAAAAATGATGTGTATTGCTACGCGCTTCACTCAATAAATTCAACGCGGCCAACTTTTTTTTCACTTCGGTGGCTACAATATATGTAGAGTCAAAGATTTTAACACGATCGTTAAAGAAAGAGCTGATCTCCGTTTCAATCAGCGGATAATGGGTGCATGCCAGTATCATTCCATCTATATCGCTGAAGTCGGGATAAGCAAGGTACGAGTTGATAACTGCCTGGCTCACGCTATTATTATAAAATCCCGCTTCAATCATTGAAGCGAGCAGGGCGGTGGCAAGAGATACACTCTCAAGGTCTGGTCGTAATATCTTCAGCTTATGCTCATACACGGCGGATTTGATTGTTCCCTTGGTCCCAATGATACCGATCTTTTTAATTGAGTCATCGGTTGCAACAGCGGACACCACAGGGTCAATCACATTCAACAGCGGCACCTTGCCACCTACATGTGCTTTAACCGTGGTGAAGGCTGCGGCCGAGGCTGTATTGCAGGCTATGAGAATCAGCTTGCATTTTTTTCCTAATAAAAAATCGGCGATATGAGAGGAGTAATGCTGAATGGCTTCAGAGGATTTATCGCCATAGGGGAGATGTGCGGTGTCGCCAAAATAAATTATCTCTTCATTCGGCAGTTGCTTAGAAACAGCATTGGCGACAGTTAAGCCGCCAATGCCAGAATCAAATATTCCTATTGGGTCTTCCCTACTCAATCTTCAATAAATCTTCTTTCGATTTTTATTACGGAACCACTTAACTTATTTCAGATCGAGTTTTTTCTTAACAAGATCCATAAGGTTATCAGAGTCCTGAGCATAAATTACAGCTCCTGCACTTGTATCAAATACATATGAATAGCTGTTGGATTTGGCGACCTCTTTAATGGCCTCCTCTGCTCTTTTTAGGATGGGAGAATAGATTTCCTCCTTCTTATTTTGAAGTTTCTCCTGAGCTGTGCCCTGGAATTGCTGAATGCGGCTTTCCAGATCTTTAATTTCCTGCTGCTTTACTTCCTTTACAGCGTCAGTTGTTGCTGCGGGAAGATTTTGAAACTCCTGTATCTTCTTCTGATAGTCAGTAAGCATCGCCTGGTTTTGGTCCTCCAGCGATTTCTGATATATCTGCAGGGAAGAATCAGATTTTTTAATTTCAGGCATTAATGCGAGGAGATCAGCAGAATTGATGTGCCCGAATTTGGCTGTCTGTGCATATCCCGAACCTGCAATAACGATCAATGCGATGAGGGCCAGGAAAGAGAAAAACTTCATTTTCATTTTGTTTTTATAAAGAAAAAGACACTCCGCTGCGTCATTCTCTTGGTTAAAATTACTTTACGCGGAATTTAAAAGTGTGCAAATATCATTTATTATTTTTTACCGTCTTTATCAGAAGCCTCCGCAGCCTTAGCCGCATAGCCTAAGGACTGTAGAACCTGGTCGCTAATATTGGTTTTAGCATTAGCAAACAAAACAACTGACCCGCTTGATTTATCCAGCACGAAATCATAAACCTTGGCAGTAGCGATCTTCTGAATTGCATCATACACCTGGTCCTGGATGGGTTGTATAAGTTCCTGTCGCTTTTTAAAGAGCTCACCTTCGAAACCAAACTTTTGCTTTTGGTATTCTTTTGCTGATTTTTCTTTGTCCTCAATTTCTTTTCTACGTTGCTGCTTCATTTCATCAGTAAGCAGCACCTGTTCAGCCTGAAAGCTCTTGTATAGCTTCTCAATCTCTGAATATTTTGTGTCTATGTCTTTTTGCCAGCCCGCAGCAATGTCATCTAACCTTTTCTGTGCATCTGTATAATCCGGAATATTTTTCAGAATATATTCGGTATCAACATAAGCAAGCTTTTGCGAGAAAGAAGCTGTAATACTGGTAAGCAGAAATACTAATATTAAATTTATTTTTTTCATGTTAAAAAAAATTTATTTTATGTAAATTAATTCAGTTTGAAACTTTTGATATTATGTTTCCCATTCAAAATTTACTCCGGTTCAAAGCCCAATACAAGGTTGAAGGCACCATAATTTTTTAGATAGCCACCGATGGTATTAGATGGTAGGGAAGAGGAGGGATCGTCAAAACGAATGCCATAGTCGAATCCTACTGTTCCAAAGATTGGTAAGAATACGCGCAAACCTACGCCTACCGCACGGCGCAAATTAAATGGATCGTAATCACTGAACTTATACCATGCATTTCCGGCTTCAGCCCACACTGTTCCATATATGAAAGCACTGGGGTTAGTTGAGAAAGGATATCGAAGCTCCGCGGTATATTTATTAAATATCGGTGCAGCCTTTGCATATGCTTCATCATATCCGCGCTGTGAGATGATATCAACGCCGTATAATGTATATGTCTGTGAAAGACCTGCGCCGCCTACCTCAAAACGCTCGAAAGGTGACAAGCCAATGTCAGGATTATAATATCCCAGGTAGCCTCCTTTAGCTGCCGTTTTTAAAACAAATTTCCCGAAAACATTAGTGTACCATTCTACACCAAATCGCCACTTGTGAAATTCAACGAGGCTGTATTTTTCGGCAATAGGCAATTGGGAATAATCTTTTTTATTAAACAAAGAATATGGGGGAGTAACCGCTAAGCTGAGGTAGAAGTTAGATCCCCACTTTGGGAAGGTAAAATCGGGCCCGATAGAGTTTCTTCCAAAAGTTTCTTTCAGGCTGATGCTGTATGCGTCTCCGGTAGAGAAAAAGAAGTCGGTAGAATAATTATCAAGAGAATAGTTGGTTACATTCAATGCAGAGATGAGGGTGAAGAAATCATCAGGCCATTGCAGTTGTTTACCCAGGCCAAGACTTCCGCCATTGATAACCTGCTTTCCGACATAACTATCAAAATCATATCTAGCAAGTCGTGTTCTGAATAATCCTATGGATAAAGAGTTCGGCTTTTTGCCACCCAGCCAGGGTTCAGTGAAACTAATGTTATAAGATTGATAAAATTTTCCATTCGACTGAAAGCGAAGTGAGAACACCTGTCCGTCGCCCGAGGGGAGGGGCGACCAGGCTTTCGAGTTGAAAAGATTGCGCATTGAAAAATTGTTGAAGCGCACACCCAGTGAACCTATCACGCCTGTTCCCGGTCCACCCCAGCCGGCAGAGAGCTCCACCTGGTCAGATGGCTTTTCTTCCACAGAATAGGTTAGGTCTACGGTTCCATTTTCAGGATGGGGATCGGTATTGATGCCGAGCTTCTCCGGATCGAAGAAGCCTGTGGCGAGTATCTCGCGCTGCGAGCGGATTACATCTGCACGGCTGAATTTGCTACCCGGCGTAGTCCGTATCACACGACGTATCACATGCTCGTGCGTTTTAGAGTTGCCCTCTATATTTACGAGGTTAATCGTAGCCTGCGGGCCCTCATGCACACGCAGCTCAAGGTCTATGGAATCTTTTTCAACGGATACTTCAACAGGGGTAACAGAAAAAAAGAGGTAGCCATCATCCATATAAAGGGAACCTACATCGCTTCCATTGGGGTCGCCGTTCAGTCGCTTTTGCAAAAAGGATTCATCATAGACATCGCCTTTCTTAATGCGCAAAACAGAATCAAGACGAGAGGCAGTATATTTTGAATTGCCAGACCAGATGATGCGACGGAAATAATATTTATTGCCCTCCGCCATGTTGAGCACTACGTTCAGATTCCCGTCATCATTCTTATATACTGTATCTGAAAGAATGTGGGCATCACGATAACCCTTGGTTGAGTAAAAAGCTAATATCTTGGTTTTATCATCCTCATAATCTGATTCTCTGAACTTTGAAACCGTGAAGACAGACCAAAAGGAGTTTTCTTTAGTCTTTTTCATCAAGCGGTGCAGCTTACCATCTGAGACAGCTTCATTGCCGGAAAAATTGATGTCGTCAATCTTCACTCTGTTTCCCTTATCAACATAGATATAATAAAGCATGCTGTTCTGCTGCGACGAATCGGGAGTTTCCCTAATGGTGACCTTTGCATGTGAATAGCCCTTTTCTTCATAAAATCCTTTAATGGTAGTGAGCGTATTTACTCTTACATTATCAGTTAGAACCCGGCCTTTATTCAAATTTATTTTCTCTCTAATATCATCCTGCTCCGATTTTTTTATACCGCGAAAGGTAAATCCAGAGAGACGCGGCCTCTCTTCCAATGCATAGGTGAGGTAGGCATTTGTGCCATCTGTATGGTCTACATATATTTTTATGTTTGCGAAAAGATTTTGCTTCCAGAGATTCTTAATGGCTTTTCCAATCTCCTCACTTGGCAGATCAATTTTATCACCTACATTAATTCCCGATAGGGCTATCAGGATGTCCTTATCTAAGTATTGCGTTCCGGTGATTGTGATTGCTGCAATGGTATATTCTTTAGGGCTTGAAAAATCTATAACAAGAGAGTCGTGTTTTATACCATCTGCCTGGGCATATAGAAGCTGCAAGCTAGTTGATAGAAGTATAATGGATAGAAGGAAACTTTTCATATCACTTTCACTTGTTCACTTGTTTTGCCAAAGCGTCGCTCTCTTTTTTGAAAATCAACAATTGCCTGGTATAAATCTTCTTTATCGAAATCGGGCCAGAGCACCGGAGTAAAATATAATTCGGCATATGCCAACTGCCAAAGCAGATAATTACTTAGGCGTTGTTCACCGCTGGTACGTATCATAAGCTCAGGGTCGGGGTAGTCGGAAGTATCAAGAGCCTCAGCAATAGTCGTTTCGGTAATATCACTTACACTGAGTAATCCATCCTGAACGTTCAGTGCGAGTTTTTTCATTACCTCCGTCAATTCCCACCTTGAGCTATAGTTTAGCGCGAGTATGAGTGTGAGCCCTTTATGGTGATGAGTATCATGTATCGCTTCAGCCAATTCCCGTTGACATTTTGCGGGCAGTGATGAGATGTTTCCTATTGCACGGAGCCTGATTCTGTTTTCTACCAAAGTGCCCATCTCCTTTCGTATTGTCTCTACAAGTAATTCCATCAGGGCGTCCACCTCATGCTGTGGCCGTGCCCAGTTTTCAGTAGAAAACGCATATAAGGTTAAAAATCTAACACCGAGTTCGGCACACGCTTCCGTTGTAGCACGCACGGCCGACACTCCATTTTGATGGCCGAAGATGCGCATTTCGCCATGCAACTGCGCCCATCGCCCATTGCCATCCATGATAATAGCGATATGTTCTGGAAGCCGATTTTTATCAATATGGTCTGAAAGCGACATTAATCAGGGAATAAAGTGCAAGTTAATAAGTATGTATAGAATGACCGCGTATTCGAATTATTTCTGATAAGGACAACGATAAGGCCGGAGCGTATATGAAAATCCAAATCCAAAAAAGAAATAATCATCATTTTTTATTGAATCGCCCCGCATCTTGCCGGGTGCTCCTATCGGCTCGCCCAACACCTCCACACTTGGGTCGGCGAGAAAGGCAACATCTGAACCGCCCTCATGCAGTAGTATGACCGGGTCAGCGTAAACGCCGCTCACATCATCCAGATAATCTGTTGCAGTTTTTCTTACAGCAGCCTCTATGTGAAAGGTTGTCATCCGGCCGACCCGAAATTTAAAGCCTCCTCCGAATATCAGGGCAGAGCTTGTTCTTTTATATCGCTTCAATTCAGGGTACTGAATATAACCCTGTCCCTCGGTGCCCAATGGCTGAAGCTGCACCTTTTG